>NZ_LGSU01001091.1 GCF_002260545.1 Hydrocoleum sp. CS-953
CCTTTATACTACTCTCTACTCCCCCCACCCCCCACTCCCGTACTCCTTAAAGCAAACCCTATTTAATCCGATTTCGGCGGAATTTCTATAGGTTCTAAAGGACCTAATTCAGTTGGTACAGGTTGAACAACCTCTGATTCAGATGTTTCCAATTCTCCCGTTTTAGGAAAAGTAAATTGACTCGGGCTACTAGACTGACTAGAACTACTAGACTGATAAGTTTGAATCATAATAGACCGACTTTCTTGTTCTCCTAAACTATTAGTAACTTGCAAAGTAATTGTTTCAGAAAATGGAGCCTGGCTAATCATATAATTCATTGAACCTTCCTTTTTTACAACATCAGCAAGAGGTTGTAATTCAACTTTAATTCCCTCTCCACCTTCCACTTTCCATCCTAATTGAATAAATACAGGTGTTCCGTCTGAACCAATAGCAATAGGTGGATAATTTACAACAGGTTCAGTAATCAATTGATCGTTAACTTTAAATTCAATCTTTATTGGTATTGGCGTTACTTTAACTGGGGATGAAATTTGGTTAATATTGACATTTTCTTCTGCTTTTTTAGGAATAACTTCAAGCTGAAATGTATGTTCTCCAGGGGGAAAGTTTTTTATTGGCACATCTCTACAAATCAGTAGATAGTCAACCCCTTTAGAAATTGAACAGAATGAGTTAACTTGACTGGGATATTGATATCTTTGAACCTCTTGAATAGAACCATTTCGACCTTGAGCTGTGATAATAAATAATTGAATTTGGTTAGGATTTTGAATTACCCAATTTAATTTTATCGGCTCTTTGTTAGCTTCCTCATAAACCGCTTTTGATACTGTAAATTGCTTAATTTCAGGTAAAGGTTCTGGTTGAACAACAATAGTATTCTGTAATGCTTGAGAGTCTGAGGGTTCTTTCGGGTTTGATAAAGAGTAAACCGCTACTTTGAACGTATAATTTCCCGGTTCAATCAAGTCAATATTTAAGCTCCACTGACAGCTTAATTTTTCCGGGTTATCTGCTGCAACTTTACAATCTAACTTACCCAAAAGATTCCTAATATCTTTTGGCAAAATTTGAGCTTTTTCTAAATCTTGAATATAAGAATAAGAAGCAGCTTTAGTAACTTGATTACTATCCTGAGTAATAATTTCTAATTGAGTTAATTGACTCCGATTTGTAATATCAAATTGGAGAATAATCGGTTCTTTTTTGGCTTCTTCATAAACCGCTTTTGATGCTGTAAATTGCTCAATTTCAGGTAAAGGTGCCGGCTGAACAAGGATAGTATTTTGTAATGCTTGAGAATCTGAAGGTTCTTTCGGGTTTGATAAAGAGTAAACCGCTACTTTGAATGTATAACTTCCCGGTTCAATCAAGCGAGTATTTAAGCTCCATTGACAGCTTAATTCCTCTGGTTTATCTGCAATTTTACAATCTAAATCACCCCAAAGATTTTTGGTATCTTTCGGTTGAATTTGACCATTATTTAGAATATAAGAAGCAGTTCTAGTAACTTGATTACCATCTTGAGTAATAATTTCAATTTGATTTAATTGACTCTGATTTGTAATATCAAATTGCAGAATAATTTCTTCTTGTTGAAGTCTTGCATAAGTTGACTTAGGAGAAGCTATCTTGTTAATTTGAGATAATATAGGTTGAGGTTTAGGAGTAATTTCAATTGTATGAGTCTTACTGGAATCAGAAGCCTTTTTTGATGAACGCTTTCTAAATAGTTGATCGATAGATTTCGGAAAAGCTTCTATTTCAAAAATATATTTATCAGGAGTAGGAGGCTCTAAAGTCAGAGTACATTCAAGAGTACACTTATTCTTGTTACGATCTTCAATTTTGCATTCTTTTTGATTCTGGCTATCCTTTTGATTAGTTAATGAAGGCTTTCTCAATAGCTTATTAATAGTTCTTTTAAAAAAACTACTATCATGATATTCAATCAATTTACATTCATAATTTTTATTAACTAATTCTGGTAAATTAAGTTTTTCATTTTCAAATGGATAGCTTTTTAATTCACTACTTCCTTGGCTATCAATTCTCGTAAAAACAATTTTTTCTAACTCTTGAGGATGACGAACTTTCCAATTAATTTGAATTGGTTCACCTTCTTTATATTTTGATAATTGATTAATTGTGCTAAATTCATTGATTTTAGGTAAAGGTGGCATTTTGAAGAAATTCCACCAAATTGCTAATGCTGTTCCTGCGAAAAGACTGAATATCAATAAAATTAATAGCCATAAATGCCACCAAGGACTTTTATCCCACACTAAAATTCCTTCTAGTGAGGGTTCCCCCAAGGGGAAGTTTTGCACATCCTCTAACTCAACATCAAACCGAAGTTCCAAAGCTGGTCTAGGAATTAAACGTCGCCATCGCCAACCTTTCCGCTCAACTTGTAAATTAATGGTCTTACTTTTACTCGGAAAAATTCGCACATCTGACTGCGGTGAGAGAAAATAATTCCAAAGCTTTTCCTGCTGTATAAAGTTTGCAGTTAAAATCAGATCGCGTCTGGTATTCCCTTCGTTAGTTAATTTAATATCAAAATCAGCTTCACCTTTTTTGACTTTGTTTTTAGTCGGTTGAAGTGTACATTGCAAATTATATTCTGGTAAAATTAATAAATAAAAGACTCGAATAATAAGCTGAGACTCATTATTTTTTGAAATGAGTTGAATGGTAGGAAAATAATTTCCAGCAGGAGTATATTTAGGTGGATGCAAGATTAACTGAATCTCTCCTGGGGGATCTTCTGGGTTAAGTTCAAGTCCATCTGTCTCGCGAATTAATCCAGAGAGATTTGTATTAACTTCGGGGTAACTAACATCATACCAATCTTCGTCTAGATCGGGACAAATAATATAAAATCGATCCACCAATTTAGAGCGATTTTTAACTTGAATTGGGATCTCTACTTTTTCTCCCGCTTGAAGCTGATGGGGTTTATTTGGATGGGTAGAAGGAAGGATAAATTCAGGTTCATAGTCTAACTGTGTTTCCCGCTCTAAACGAACTCGCAGTTGTTGAGGACGACGAAAAACTTGATCGGGATATTGTTCAGGTGCTTCAGCAAATACGGTGTAGTGGTAAATTCCTAGTGAAGCTTGCTGGGGAACTTCAAATTGAAGATCAATTGATTTAGACTCCTCTGGCTTCAGTCGAAGACGATTATTAATCGACGATCGCTCATCTATCACTGTACACCATCTTTCTATTGGCTTTGAACGAGCATCATTTGCTTTGATCNATCGGGATATTGTTCAGGTGCTTCAGCAAATACGGTGTAGTGGTAAATTCCTAGTGAAGCTTGCTGGGGAACTTCAAATTGAAGATCAATTGATTTAGACTCCTCTGGCTTCAGTCGAAGACGATTATTAATCGACGATCGCTCATCTATCACTGTACACCATCTTTCTATTGGCTTTGAACGAGCATCATTTGCTTTGATCCAAACGAAAATTAATAATTCTTGGTCATCTGAGTTTGTAACTTTTAAACGATGTTTAACTGTCGAACCTCGCAAAAGATTCAGGCTTTTTTGAGACTCTTCCTGTATAAAAATGGGTGTACGGGTTGATTGCATCCTAAATACCTCCAGTTAAATAAGACTTACTATCGGGTTCTGCGTTTATTCATACAGTCTTCCATATTTTTAATCTTAATTTTTTTGATCTTTACATAATGATTTTCTCCATCAAATGTCAGGCGAATTTCTTGATCAAACGTTTTAATATCAACGCTATTGAGTCTAGTCTCAGAAAATTGAGCTACGACTTTTCCCTTTTTGGTAACTCGTTCTCCATTGGGATTAAGTGACCATAACATAACTCGTCCATCATCTCCGGTACTCGCAAGATAGCAGCCATTTTGACTTAATGCAACTGTCCGAACGGGTTGACCTTTATGGCCATCATTCCACTGTTCTCGGCTAACTGCTGAACAATTCAGAATCTCACCTCCTCCAGGCGACTGTTCAATACATCGACGAATTTTATCAAGGTTCCACAACGTAATATATCCCTCTGTGTCTGCACTAGCTAATAGATTTGGGAAGCTAGTATTATTAATTTCTTCATGAGTTGCTAGACTGGTAATATAATTATATTGGTTAATCAATTTATTGCTTTTATCTTCCCAATTATAGGGAAAGTAATACAACTTATTACGATTCTTATTTTTAAGCTTTTCTCCTACCAAACAAGCATCCAAAGTACCATATTTAGCATAAGAATCATAAGAATAACAGTAGTCTACAATCCCATTTCTATCCTCATAAGGTGGATTCCAATTTTCCCATGTTTCCCAATTTTCCCAAATTGCTAACTTATTATACTGACCAGCAAAAAAGACTAATCGAGGTTGATTTCGACGTTCGCTGATGGTTAGAGTTAGTAATGCAAAAGGTTGTTTAAAAATTAATTCTCGACCAATTCTCTGGTTATCTTTATAGAGATCGTAGGTTTCGGCGAGAGGTTCAAGTCCAGACTGTTGTTTTTCTTTACGAGTTCCTATGTTTGATGAATTCCAGCCGTAGTCAATTGCTTCTAAATCCCAGACTCGTACCATTCCGCTACCATGTCCGCTTAATAAATAACGAGAATCTTTAGTAAATTCTAAGCCAAAAACACGGTCATTTNCAATTCTCTGGTTATCTTTATAGAGATCGTAGGTTTCGGCGAGAGGTTCAAGTCCAGACTGTTGTTTTTCTTTACGAGTTCCTATGTTTGATGAATTCCAGCCGTAGTCAATTGCTTCTAAATCCCAGACTCGTACCATTCCGCTACCATGTCCGCTTAATAAATAACGAGAATCTTTAGTAAATTCTAAGCCAAAAACACGGTCATTTTTATTTTCATCAATATAAAGGGTTCCTTGTCTCTGTTGATTTGTGATATTCCAAAGATTAATTTCTCCCGTCTCTAAACCTGCTGCAACTTGTTGATTATCTTCCGGCAAAAAACGAACGACACGCACCGCTTTTTCATTCTCATCAGTAATGACTTGTGGTGGCTCCAGTTGATTTGCCTCAACTTGCCAATAGCGAATACTGCGATCGCTAGAACCACTAATCACGGTATTAGCTTTACCGTCAAAAGCAACAGAATTCACTGGCTCAGTATGATGATTTTTTGGCGTGAGTAACCACCACAATGCTCCCAACAAAAGCATTAGGAGTAAGGTTAATAGTTGCAACCAAAATGGAATAATAGGCTTAACATCTAGAGTAATTGTTTGAGCTTCAGGCTTAATAAATACTGATGTATTATCTTCATAATCTTGATTTAATAAATAAGGTTTCAGGTTGAATTGTAGTTTCTTTCCCATCCCTAACCAAGACCGAACTTGACTCACTTTCAACTTTTGTGATGATAATTCTTCAGGATAAATTGTCTGAAAATAAAACCCGGTATAAAGACAACTAGATTGCTGCTCGTCATATTCCACAAAGAGTTCTTGTTCTTTTCCTTCCTCTGACAAAATAGTAAGATGATGAGGTTTTTTAGTTCTTTCAAAGATATCAAAATTAATATCTTGAATCATGTTACTATAATTATAGAGTTGAATTTTATAATTGACGCTGTTGTTCAATCTAATCCCCGATAAAACCTGGTCAGTAGGTTCGCATTCCCAATTGATAATTCCCTTCAGTAAAACTTCAAGTTTTCCCGAAACTTCCGGTTCAGGTTGAATCACTCTATCCGTTTGAGCCATAATTCTAAAGCTGTAAGTTTGACTCAAGGCTTTCCCTTCTTCAGGTGGTTGACACTCAAAGGTCACAAATTGGGGTTCACCTGGATTAAGTTCTGTAATTTGTTTTGTGGTTCCATTAATTATCCAGTTTGGATCGAGCTTGTCTTCTCCTTGAAACGTCAAATTTACTGCCATTACATCTTGACTATAATTTGAGACCTTAACAGGAATTTCAAGAATTTCGCCAGGATATCCTTGGACTTTAGAATGGAGAAGCTCTAATACTAGAGGTTTTATGGGTGCTTCCAGCTTTAAAGTCAGGGTTTCTGTAGCTAAAAGTTGTGGATTTTCTATGGCAATTGCTCTAACGGTTAAATCTAATAGATTTTCATAACCGGAACGAGGAGAACGATGAATATTGACTGTAAATTCAGTTGTTGCACCTGGAGGTTTCTTGGTCGCAACTTCAGGCTTTGTGCTGTACCATTTTATCTGGGATTCTGGATCGAGTCCAGGTATCATTATATCTAGATAAAAACTATAAAAATCTTGGCTGTAGTTTGTGACATAAGCTTTGAAATAACCAGGTGAACCAGGCTGATATTTAATATATTGCGATTCAAGTTCTAATCTAACAAAATCTATCATATTATTCTAAATAAGGTTGATTTAAAACTTTTTTGCACTAAGAACAATTATAATAACTATCCACTGGAGGAGTTGACTTGTGCAGATTTTTTGTACCATACTCTGCTATTTCTAGCCTATTTTCATCTTTTGGATACTGTTGGCGAAATATTACTTAACATTTTAGAAAATAAAAAAGCCCACTTCTCTACCTTGGCCAACTCTTCTAGTCCAATTTCAAGTAAAACTCTACTTCATATCATGTCCGGTAGCATCGGTATTCTAAGGTAATACCATGTCCGGTTGAACACTTATAATTAAGATAGTAAGGGAGTAGGGG
>NZ_LGSU01001092.1 GCF_002260545.1 Hydrocoleum sp. CS-953
TTATAGGAGCTATTTTTAAGCATATCTGATTTCTCTCTACCTTTTTGTAGCATTCTTTTTTCAAAGTAGTCTAATAGATGTTATACTAAGATAATATAAAATCAATAAAATCTAAACTTCTTTTTTCTTGCCTAATCCTAATATAGAATCCGATTTACTTGTATCTGTGGAAGGAAGGCAGAAGGTAGAGGAAAAAGAAACTGAATTAACTGATAACTGAAATGACAGAATCCTCATTATTTGAACAACTAAAACACAAAAACCCTAACTTGCGTGAGCGAGCAATTTGGCAAATCGCCGAAACTCATGCCGAAACTCATGATGAAACTACTATTCCTCGCTTGATGGGAGTTTTGGCAGAAGAAGATACCGTTTATCGTCGAGCAGCAGTTAAGGCACTGGGAGCTATCGGGACAGATACTGTGCCATCTTTAGTAGATTCATTGCTCAACAGTGATAATTCAACTATTAGAAGTAGTTGTGCTAAGGCTCTAGCTCAGTACCTTTTTGTAGCATTCTTTTTTCAAAGTAGTCTAATAGATGTTATACTAAGATAATATAAAATCAATAAAATCTAAACTTCTTTTTTCTTGCCTAATCCTAATATAGAATCCGATTTACTTGTATCTGTGGAAGGAAGGCAGAAGGTAGAGGAAAAAGAAACTGAATTAACTGATAACTGAAATGACAGAATCCTCATTATTTGAACAACTAAAACACAAAAACCCTAACTTGCGTGAGCGAGCAATTTGGCAAATCGCCGAAACTCATGCCGAAACTCATGATGAAACTACTATTCCTCGCTTGATGGGAGTTTTGGCAGAAGAAGATACCGTTTATCGTCGAGCAGCAGTTAAGGCACTGGGAGCTATCGGGACAGATACTGTGCCATCTTTAGTAGATTCATTGCTCAACAGTGATAATTCAACTATTAGAAGTAGTTGTGCTAAGGCTCTAGCTCAGGTAGCTATTAACTATAAAGATATTCCCTTTCCCTCTGATGGAATTGAGGGTTTGAAACAAGGACTCAATGACCAAAACCCCGTTGTTCATATTGCTTCGGCAATGGCATTAGGGGTTATTGGTGTGCCTGCTTTAGATAGCTTGCTAGAGGTTCTTGATGGGACTGATAATTTAGGTTTGGCAGTAGCAATTCTTAATGCTGTTAGTTCTATTAATGACGATCGCTCTAAAGAAGTATTAAGCAAATTAGCTAATGATGAATCTGCTGATACCTATGTACGGCAAACTGCTAAGAGTGCTTTATCTCGCTTGGATATGTTGAAGTTTAAATCTAACCAAGGTTAAATTAATTTTTCGGCGTTTCACAATCAGGAATGATGAAATCCGAAAGTAGATATTTTTGGATAATTCTTTCCTCAATATATATACAGTTGAAAATCTATTATCATCAGGGCTTACGCATAAGATAGGAAAAACTAGGATCTGAGATTGCTTCCCTGTCGGTCGCAATGACGAAAATACGTTGTAGTGGGTAAGTCCTAATCATATCAAATCCAGATAATTACTATACTCAAGTCATTGCGACTGGAACGGAGTGGAAGGAAGCAATCTCAGGGGTTCGCAAGATTGCTTCTGCTTCGTCGCTGCGGACAACTGTTCAACCGGATTCTATATCATTCTTTAATGTGCAACCCCAATTTTTCTATAGCTAAAGCTTTCTGCTTCAGCCTGGTTAATGTTATCTAATAGCTGATTTATTCCGCATCGTTTTCTGGAGATAGTCTCTCTAATTGAGTAATTGCCAATTTGATAATTTTCTTAATCTCTTCGTCTGACTCTTGTTCCCATGCTGCTCGTAACGGTTCTAAAGCACTATGGGAACGAATTTTCATTAAAGACAAAGCTGCTGCTTTGCGGGTTTCACCGCTAGTCGGATGATTGAGTAATTCAACTAGATTAGGAACTGCTGGTTTGTAAGCTAAATTTCCCAAAACTGCTGCTGCTTCAGTGCGTACCTCTTCAGACGAATCTCCCAGGGCAGTTAATAAAATATTGAGGGCATCCTCCTCTCCTGAATCTTGGGCAATTTTAGCGATCGCTCCTACCACAGCAGACCTAACTGCCACCTTTTCAGAATTAATCTCCCGATACAAATGCTCTTTTGCTTCAGGTCCAATAAATGCCAAAGCCCAAGCTGCATGACCTTTGGTGCTTTCTGGATATTCTGTAGAGCCTAAAATTTCCAACAAAACAGGGGCAGCAGATTCTCCTATCCGAGCGAGAGCGCCAACTGACGATCCTTTAACTACCGTATCTTCATCATTAAGTAGGGCATGAACTAGGGGCGACACTGTATCTGGATCGGCAATTAAGGTCAAAGTTTTTGCACTAGCTCGTCGCACAACAGGATCGGAGTGATTGAGGAGAGCTTCAGTCAAAAAAGGAGTAGCTGGCTTGCCAATTTGTCCAAGAGTTTCGGCAAAACCTAAGCGGACCATTCCTCGTGAATCGCCCATGCACTCTACCATAAGTTGTAACTTTTGGCTATCATTGATGTCAAAAGTTTTTTGGACTGCTTGTTGTCTAGTTTCTGCGAGAAAAGTATCTATTTCTTCTGGAGACATGGAAAAACTATAATAATTTGAGAACTAATAATTAAAATACACTAAAAAACCCGCGCTATAATACCTAAGCATTGCAGCACCGGGTTAGATTACAAAAAAGAAAAATATTATGCTACTTCAGTAATACTTAGAATTTTTCCACCAGTTTTGTGAATGTTTTGAACTTGCTGAGACATCTGACTGTAGTTCACTACACATTCTTGACGACTAAACTTGCTCAACCTAGCAGGAGCTTTAGAAGTAGAAAACTTAATTTTAAAGCGCTTTTCTGTATTGCCATAATAAGCTCCGTTACCCACAGCGAGTAGCTTAATGGCAGTAGGTAAATTAGCAGCTACAGAAGTAATTAATTTGGCAGTGTTATCACTATCATTAGTAGCAGAACCTCGCAATAGAGAAAACGTCCGGTTGAAAACTTCGTTTTTCAATCCAACAATAGAACGAATACTGCGGGGATAGGGTACAATATTGTCACCAAAACTCTCGATATACTCATCACTATCAATGTAGGAGTCAATCTCAATTTCGTACCCCTGTTCATTATACATCTGAACGTGCTCAGAAATTTCCTCCTGTTCTTGAGGAGGACGACCTAAAAGATGTTTGAAGTTCAACTCAATAAAGCGATACTGAGATGAAGACTCAAAAAATAGTTTCTGATAAAGACTTGATTGAGCTACACTTCTAACAAACTCACGGACTGTAAGATCGCCATTGCGGAGCATAGACTCAGCACTAGATAGGCGATCGCCTTCCATCAAATGCTGATTTCCTAGAACTTGCTTATAGACAGCTCTGATGATCTGCTCTAGTTCGCCTTCAGTAGTATTGGGGCGAAGTTCTAGCGGATCGCCTTCAAAAGCATCTAAACCAAGACTTGCTGATGTAGTTAAGGTTGGCATTAATTTCCTCCTAAAGACTTAATCTTTAAATTGGTATTTCTGAAAAATTATATTTCTTTATAGAAAGCCTAAATTTTGCCTCTAGTAGAAGTAGTTAGACCGCAATTAATAGAATATAGGACTTACACGAGAGGAACCCGGTTTCTACGATAAATTGTTGCGCATGAACAATAGATGTCTACAAGAAACCGGGTTTCTGGGTTCGCCTGCGTGTTAGACCGCAATTAATAGAATATTAATTCTTATCTTCTGACTTCTACAAACAAAGCAAAATTATGTAGCGATACTTTTAAAGAAATGAGATTAGGACATGGAATTAATTAAATAATCAAGATATCCGTTGTATTCTACTAAAGCTTGAGCAGACATATCACGATCGGCGCAACCACGACTGCGGAGGAAACTTAAGCCAGTAATATAAGTAGCAGTATCAATACCTAAAGCACGATATACTTCTCTTGCTCCAGCAATTCCCCACTCATCAAGAGGACCTGTACCACCAACAATTAGACAATAGTTAATCAAGCGTAAGTAGTGAATCATATCGCGCTTGCACTTACCTTTTTGAGCTTCTGCATCCATATCCCGGCCACTACCATTGGGGAATTTGCTATAAATAGCATCTACAGCTTCTTGAGCTACAGCATCATAATTACCTGCTAGCTTTTCTGCTGCTTCGAGGCGAGCTGCAGAGCGCTCTAAGCCACCTTTTACAGATTCTAAATCGGAACCGCTGGGAAAACGACCTGCTAAATCAGCAGAAGCAACAGTTGTAGTTAAAACTGATTTCATAATTGAGTTTTTCTCCTCTTCTGAAAATAGATTGGGTTAAAATGTTAATTCGTCAAGTCTAAAACTGGTTAATCTTAACTGATAGCAGCAATAACTGCATCAAAGTAGCCAGCACACTCACCGGCCAAACTAGAGCAGTCGCCTTCAGTAAAGCTCATCTTACGGTATTTGCTTCCAGCTTGACCTTCAGTGTTGCTAGCTGTGATGTGCGCAACAGCACAAGCTTTCATAATTGCAACAGCACGAGCTGCATTACCTGTGGGAACTCCTAGAGCAGCATAGGTTTCCTTCAGACCATTGAGGCAGCGATCTGTGAGGACAGAAGCATCACCAGTTAACATTGCATAAGTAACATAACGAAGAATAATCTCTCCATCCCGTAGACAAGCTGCCATTTTCCGGTTAGTGTAAACACCGCCACCAGGTGCAGTTAAACCAGGGCTTTCGCAACAGATACCAGCAACAGAGTCAGTAACAATACAGCTAGCGTTGCTAGTAATAGCGTTAACAGCATCTAGACGTTTGTTACCGTCAGCAATAAATCCCCTTAAGGCTTCTAAATCTGCACCGCCAACAAAATTACCACTAGCGTCAGCGCTACTTACGGCCTTGGAAAAAGCATCAAGCATTTAATTCTCCTTGTAAAGCTAATTCTAATATTTGACTTAAAATCGTCACAGCTATATATAAGGTATATAGCTATTCAAAATCTCATTTATGAGAAACAAATTAATAAAACTTTACTAAGTGATATGCAAAATCTGTAAAGTTAATTTTTATTACTTTTCCTACTTAATTACTTGACAAACTTGCAGAAAATATTAAATTAATGAACAGCCCCCTTTTGCTTTGGGCTGGGGGTATTAAACATAAGGATTTTTAGTGTTGGTGAATGATGGTTATGATGTTAGGAGTCAGGAAATAGAAAAAGTTTTTTACTACCTAAAGTTAGTGACTATATTCTGATACTTAGAATCAGCAATACCGGATTACAAAAAACACAATTTCCTCAAAATAGTTTGGAGAGTTTTAATGCAGACACAACCTGTTAATACAAGCTTGATGGAAATTAATCCGACACAGGATTATTCAGATCGTCCATCTTGTTTAAAAGCAATCTATCGACAACTTTTTAAAGAAAATAGAAATTTCGATTTCTTTCGTAATTCTACATTAGATTCATTGTTTTTAGCAGGTGAATTAACAACCCGCGACATGATTTGCGAGTTACTTTGTTCAGAAATGTACAGAGACTATATTCTGGGAGTTAATAGCAACTATTATTTTGTTAGTCTTTGTTTTGAAAGAGTTCTTGGTCGTCCACCAGAACAATTGGAAAAGTATAAGTGGAGTTCTTTTTTAGCAACAGAAGGTCTCAGAGCTTTTGCAGAACAATTGACAGGAAGTGATGAATATATAGCAGCTTTTGGTGACAATATTGTGCCAAGTCGTCGTTCTATGAAACTCTTTTCCAGCGACCAAAATCTTCCTGCTTTACCTAAAGAGCAAAGTATTCAACGCTATACAGGACCAGGGAATATTAATCAGTATAAACCACATTATTATGGTAGTGTTCTACGTTGGAAAAATGGAAATCCACCCGTTCTTGTTAGTAAAATCTTTGCTGTTGTAGCTGTTGCATTCGGCATTGAAGTTATCAGGATATTTTTGACAATTGCCATTGCTGCTTTCAAGACAGGTTCTTTTTAATATTCCTGTGTTAAAAAGCATTTAAAATATTCACAAAAAATTTTCAGTTTATCCAGTTTTAATTNTGGTAGTGTTCTACGTTGGAAAAATGGAAATCCACCCGTTCTTGTTAGTAAAATCTTTGCTGTTGTAGCTGTTGCATTCGGCATTGAAGTTATCAGGATATTTTTGACAATTGCCATTGCTGCTTTCAAGACAGGTTCTTTTTAATATTCCTGTGTTAAAAAGCATTTAAAATATTCACAAAAAATTTTCAGTTTATCCAGTTTTAATTACTGTTTTAATCAATTTAAGGAGAAATTAACATGATTCATTTAATGACACTTGCTGCTGCTGTTCCCCATACTCCTGAGTGGAGTCCTCTAGTTGGAATAGTAATGATTATTTGCAATATACTAGCGATCGCTATAGGTAAGTTCACTATGGCTGCTCCTACTACTGGACCCGCATTACCTATGCCAGAAATGTTTGGTGGAATGGGGTATCCTGCACTATTAGCAACTACCAGTTTAGGCCATGTAATCGGATTTGGTGCTATTCTAGGGTTGGCAAATATAGGTATTCTCTAACCTACTGAAATACCTTCAGGGTGTTCTACTAACATTTAAAATATATCTGGTGAAAAATAGTAGAGATATTCCATGGAATGTCTCTACATTTGCTTTGGGTACTTTACCGAATAATTAATAATTAAT
>NZ_LGSU01001093.1 GCF_002260545.1 Hydrocoleum sp. CS-953
AACTATAGCAATCATATTTAAGTTGTAAGATTTTGGTGGTACTTAGGAGTCAGGAGTCGTAGGGGCGATTTCCGTGCCAGAATGCTCCTAATTACGCGTTTGCGTACCATTCCGGAGGAAATCGCCCGTACAGGAGTCAGAATTTTTAAGGTTTTCAGCTAAAACTAACTATCATAAAAATTCTCACATCTCATTCCTGATTGCTATATAACGTTATAAATATGTAGTGTTTATTTCTCAAAAATACCTAATTTCTGTTACTTTGACTTTTGCAATAAGTCTAATATAATACTAATTTTTGATCTTAATGAACCATGTACCAGTTCTAAGTAATGAATTAATTTCTGGTTTAGCAATCCGTCCAGGAGGTCTGTACTTAGATGCAACATTGGGATACGGTGGCCATACTCAGTTAATTTTAGCTGCTGCCCCAGACGTTAAAGTAGTAGCTATTGACCAAGACGAACAAGCGATCGCCTCTTGCAAAACCTCATTGGCCGATTACAGCTCTAACATCCAATTTTGGTATGGCAATTTTGCTGATTATCAACCTAAAAATCTTGAGTTTGATGGTATAATAGCTGATTTAGGTATAAATTCTGTACAGTTGGATACCCCAGAACGTGGCTTTAGTTTCCGGTATGATGCCCAATTAGATATGCGGATGAACCAGCAACAAACTATAACAGCAGCCGAAATAGTTAATCACTGGGAAGAAGCCAAGTTAGCAAATATTTTTTATACTTATGGAGAAGAACGTCTATCTAGACGTATTGCTAGAAAAATAGTAGAACGTCGTCCTTTTGAAACAACAACCGAGTTAGCAGAAGCGATCGCCCATTCAGTACCTCGGAAATACCGTTATGGTAGAATACATCCAGCTACTCGTGTTTTTCAAGCTCTCAGAATAGAAGTAAATCAGGAACTTTCTAGCCTAGAAACTTTCCTCAAGAATGCTCCTAACTGGCTAAAAACTAAGGGTAGAATCGGAATTATTAGCTTTCATAGTTTAGAAGACCGTTTAGTTAAACATGGTTTTAGAGACTCATCCGTTTTACAGGTGTTGACAAAAAAACCCATCCAGCCTCAAGATAATGAAATATCAACGAATCCACGAGCACGTTCTGCTAAACTAAGATTGGCAGAAAAGTTGAGCTAGGTATATATCAGGGAATTTACACAAAATAATATATATAAAAAAACTGAATTGCTAAATCGTACTTTATCTATATTGCTGATAATCAACATTATTTCCAAGTATAGATAGGATTGAAATAATCAAACCGATGCTCAAAACTACATTGATTAAAGATTACAATTTTATGTAAAGTCATTAAATAACTCAAATTTAGTTCCTTACATAAAGCTAATGACCGGAACAAGTGATGACCAAATTTATCAAATTTTACAGCCACTATATTATTTTGTAAAGCAAAAATATTTTGTTATAAAATACTCTAACGGCCAAAATGAGAGTGTGAGAACTAAAAAAACTTCTGGGAGCCAAATTATAGCATGAGTCGGCGAGAAACGAAACTAAAATTGATGGTAGTCGATGACGAACCAGACAACCTGGATTTGTTGTATAGGACGTTTCGGCGGGACTTTAAGGTATATAAAGCAGATAGTGCCTTCAGTGCTATGGACGTTTTAGAAGAAGTAGGAGAAATGGCACTGATTATCTCTGACCAAAGAATGCCAGAAATGAATGGTACAGAGTTTTTAGGTAAAACCTTAGAAACATTTCCAGATACTGTTCGGATTCTACTGACAGGCTACACAGATGTAGAAGATTTAGTAGAAGCAATCAACTCAGGTAAAGTATTTAAGTATATTACAAAACCCTGGAATCCAGAAGAACTAAAAGTCGTAGTTCAACAAGCTTCAGAAACCTACAAAGTAGTGAAGCAACGCACTAATGCTTTGACTCTTGCTCTGCGACGAGAGTCTATTTTGAATAAGGTTATGAGTGCAATTAGAGAATCATTGGATTACTCTAGTATGTTATCGACAATAGTTCAGACAGTGGGACTAACTTTTGCGGCCACAGAAGGTAGATTATGGCCAGCAGCAGGCGATCGCCTCATGTCTGAGTCTTTTTCCTATCAAAACTCTGAAAATTCTCAAAACGAGTTTCCAATTACTGAAGAATTATTATTGCAGGTATTAGAGAATCGCCAAACTTATTTTGAAGAAGGTTCAGAAAAAAGTAGTTGTAAATTAATAGTCCCTCTAATTTACCAGAAAGATTTACTAGCAGTTTTAGCCCTTAATCAAGAAAATAGTAATAACTTCTGGTCTACTGAAGATGTCAATCTTATAGAAAGTGTATTAGAGCAGGGAGCCTTGGCATTATCGCAAGCTCAACTCTATCAAAAGACTAGAGAACTAGCCGAACAAATGCGTAATGAGCTAGAAGTAGCTCGTCAGATACAGAGCAACTTATTACGTCAAAGTTGGCCAGACTTTGAAACATTTAAGATACAAGGCTGTTGCTATCCTGCTAGAGAAGTAGGAGGTGATTTCTTTGAAGTTTATACTCACTCTCAAGGAGAAATCTGGTTAGCATTAGGAGATGTTTCTGGAAAGGGAGTACCTGCTGCCTTATTTATGGCTAGTGCTATTTCTGTAATGAGACGAGAACTTTCTCAAGAAAATCCCCCAGACCCCTACGAAGTAATGCAAAATCTCAATAGTAGTCTTTCAGATGATTTAATTAGTAATAATTGCTTCATTACAATGGTCTTGGCTCGCTATACACCAGAAACCGGATTATTAGCTTATGCTAATGCTGGCCATATATATCCTTTAGTCTGGTCTAAAACCGCACTGGTAGCTGCTGGAAACCAAGGTTCCGAGGAAGTAAAACCAAATTTCCTCAAAGATCGTGGTATTCCCCTAGGAATATTACCAATATGGAAAGGCAAAGCAGGTACTATAGACTTAGATTCAGGAGATATATTCTTACTTACAAGTGATGGTATCACTGAAGCTACAGTGGTTCAAGAATCTAATGATGGTGGGGAACCAATTCGTGTAATGTTGCAACAAGAAGGTTTATGGAAACTCCTACAGGAGCATAAAGAACAACTAGACCTAAATAGTGTATTGGCTTATATCAGAGCCGATAATCAAGTTCAGGAAGACGATCAAACTATACTATCTCTGGAGGTTCTCTGAATTTATGAAAACTGAGCTTCAGGTGCCAAGCAACCTCAATTTTTTAACTATTGTCGAACATTGGTTATTAAGCAGTTTAGAAGTAGAGCTAGGAGAACATATTGATTGGCCTCGTCAATCCAACCGTTTACGCTTGGTGCTGGCGGAAGCTTATTCCAATGTGATTCGTCATGCTCATAAGGACCAACCTCACTTACCAGTGCTAATACGCTTAGAAATTAAAGAGCGTGATATTGCTTTGGAAATTTGGGACTATGGTCAAGGTTATCGTACAGGGGATTATAATCCACCAACACCAGAAGCCAAACAAGAAAGTGGTTATGGATGGTTGATTATGAATAGATTGATGGATCGTGTAGACTATAGTTTGCAAATAGATGGTAGAAACTGTCTAAAGTTGGAAGCAAGTATACCAGAAAAAGTTTAATAACCCATTGGTTAATTAGAATTGATTGAATTGTAACAAGATTAGTATATTGCTAATGGACTTGCAACCTGATCTCCTGACTTCTGACTGTAAGGGTTGGGTAAACAAACCACCACTTACCATAGCTTTACTGTTGAATAGGCTTAGAAGTTTGACCTCCTCCGGACGTTGCGCAAATACGACAACGCGGGACTTATAGAGTTAATTATAGGTTAACTAATCCGACCGCTCCACCTAGAAACTGTTAGGCTAACTGCCTTATCTATAAAAAATAGCAAATTGTTGGCAAAAGAGTAAGATTGATTCGTATTACCTATTGACCTAATAACCAAGACCAAAAGTATTTTAGCACTTATGCTACAGGATAATCCCGCTTCATTAATTGATAATTGATAATTGATAATTGATAATTGATAATTGATAATTACCTCTGATTAAAACCGTTACGGAATTGAAGATCAGGAAATTCAAGAGCACTTTTTTCCCCTATCCAAGGGGAGGCTTCAAGGCGCGAATTATTTAACTATTAATTATTAATAATTCGGTAAGACTATTCAAACATCCTGGAAAACTTCTGGCAAGTTTCAAACTTATAGCAGTTTTCATGTTTTTTAGAGTACAGAGATTTGGGTTTAAAGGAAGAAGGCTCATATTATCTAGGAGAGAAGGAAGAAGGAAGAAGTAATGCAAGTCAACATGAGTGATAAACCGCTAGAATTTTTATATTTAATACCAAGCATGAAAAAAGAATATTATCTTATGTTCGATTGAATAAGTAGGTAGGTCTAATTAAACGTTAAAAAAATTTGCGTTGCTGAAACCTTGGGATCAATCTTTGCAGAAAAGGTAAATTTTATCTTTATACTTCCTCTTTCTCTAAAGCTATTAATCACCTTTTATATAATAAAACGCCCATAATTTTGTAGTATTTAATAATTTTTGTTAAGTTAAGTTGCAACTCCAGGATACTCTACTACAAAATAAAAATAAGTTTTTTTAATAACAATATATTTTAGGTTAGTTATATGAATAAGTTTTTTCCTTTAACACCTCGCTACCGTCTCAAAGATGATGAGTCTCCTTGGTTAAAAGGAATTGATTCTACCCGCAATTATTGGATTCACATTAATGGAGAAAAAACACTAACAGCCATGATTCCTGGTTTAATCGTGTCTTCTATAGATGAATTTAAACAAAATATCCAAAAATTTCAAGCTTTAGAATCAGGGGCACATATCAAAATAGAGAGATATTTAAAAAGCTGCTATATCTGCTGCATTACTCAAAACTGTTATGCTGTTGAATGTTATTTCAATGGCTTATTAGTATGCCATATATTTGNTTTAAAAAGCTGCTATATCTGCTGCATTACTCAAAACTGTTATGCTGTTGAATGTTATTTCAATGGCTTATTAGTATGCCATATATTTGATCGAGAAACTTTAGAGAGCTTGTTAATGACAAGTCATCCTGACTGGAAATGCCGTCCTAAAGATGTGGAACTGGGAGAATGAATGTTAAATAGTTCCTTACAAATATCCCCAAAAACTTCAAATTAAAATATTTACTTTATAAATATTTCGGAGGCTAATTTTATGACCATACTTGGGTTTTATAAGTTATGTTTTAGCAGACTATAAATTCCACAAGAGTTAAGTTAAATAACAGTTTTAGCTAGGTTTAGGAATCAGATATAAATCAAACTTAGAGTGTTCATGTTAATAAGTTTTCGGAGGCATTTTGTGTATATTNGTTTTATAAGTTATGTTTTAGCAGACTATAAATTCCACAAGAGTTAAGTTAAATAACAGTTTTAGCTAGGTTTAGGAATCAGATATAAATCAAACTTAGAGTGTTCATGTTAATAAGTTGCAAATCGTACATAAAAAAGACGACTATTCTTATACATTCTCTCTTTATTTATCTATAAGAATGTCGAGTAAAATGTTGTTTAAAACAAATCATATCGATGAAATCCCCTATTAAAAGTAGTCAAATTAAACAAAAAGCCCTAGAATTAGGATTTCACAAAGTTGGGATTGCTTCAGCTAATGAAATTGGCTCAGAAATAAATAGATTACAAGGGTGGTTGAATAAGGGTTATCAGACAGATTTAGAATGGATGGCTAATCCCAAACGTCAAGATTTAAAGCGAGTTATGCCAGAGGTACAGTCTGTTATTTGTGTGGCACTCAACTATTACACGCCACATCAACATTCTGAAAATAATAAGATAGGCAAAATTTCTCGCTATGGGTGGGGTAGGGATTATCACAAAGTGGTGCACAAAAAGTTAAAAGCTTTGGCCAACTGGCTGCAAGAGCAAGACAAGGAGATTTTAACCCGCTATTATGTAGATACTGGCCCTATTATGGAAAAAGCATTGGCGGAGCAAGCTGGATTAGGTTGGATAGCAAAAAATGGTAATCTAATTACTAGAGAATATGGTTCATGGGTATTTTTGGGGGAGGTGCTGATCAACCTAGAGTTGACAAGCGATCGCTCTCATACTGCACATTGTGGTAGTTGTACTCGTTGTCTTGAAGCTTGTCCAACTAATGCCATTGTAGAACCTTTTGTTGTTGATGCAAATCTTTGTATTGCTTATCATACAATTGAAAACAGAAATCCTGAACTGCCTGCACATATTAAGTCAAATTTAAAAGGGTGGGTTGCAGGTTGTGATATTTGCCAAGATGTTTGTCCTTGGAATCAAAGATTTGCTCAAGAGACAAATATTGATGATTTTCAACCCTACCCTGATAATTTAGCACCTCAGTTAACAGAACTAGCAGAGATATCAGAAGAAGATTGGAATAAGCAGTTTCCGGCCTCTGCATTACGACGCATTAAACCGGAAATGCTGCAACGAAATGCTCGTGCTAATCTTCAATAAGCGTGAAAATTAAAAATTATCTACCCCCATAGATTTATTGATTTATATTTTCTCAATCTATTAGAGATTGAATGTATCAAGAAATATAAAAAAGGAGATAGAGAATACTTATAGCAGTTTTCATGTTTTTTAGAGTACAGAGATTTGGGTTTAAAGGAAGAAGGCTCATATTATCTAGGAGAGAAGGAAGAAGGA
>NZ_LGSU01001094.1 GCF_002260545.1 Hydrocoleum sp. CS-953
TGAAGACTGATTCATTACAAAACCGCTTATAAAACTTTTAACATAAATATTATAGATTGATTGGTGATTCCATAGCAAGAATTTAGTAAGCATTCAGCCTTTAGCTATCAGCCAGTTAAGAAATTATAGCTGATGGCTGATAGCTAAAGGCTGAATGCTTACTAAATTCTTGCTATGGAATCACCAATCAATCTATAATATTTATGTTAAAAGTTTTATAAGCGGTTTTGTAATGAATCAGTCTTCAGAAATTCAACAGGTCAAGAAATATAAACCATTGCTTTACATTACTCCTAATGATAAATAAAGTTTACAACAATCTCTATCTTCAGCAATTACTACTGTCACTAATGAAACTAATGAAACTACTGAAAAAGATGAAGAGCCATCAAGTATGATGACATCAGGTTTGATTTTAATACCAGTGCTTTTTGCCATATCAGAATCAGCAAAAATGATGTTTTCTCGCCAACAAAATACTCAAGGTAGTGAAGAAGAAAAACTAGAAGAAAATACAAAATTAGCTTTAAGTCAATTGAATTTAGAAGATTGGTCAGAATTAATAACAGAAACTACCTACTCAGATATACCAGAAGATTTTGACTTTCCTCCTGGTCATCCATTACCAGGAAAATTATATAGAGCACATCCCTTAAAATCTAAAAGTAACAGATATATTCCTATAGAAGTATTTGACTCTTTACTCTATGCAGAAAGAGAAGCCGAACTAATTCGTTTATTGGTAGATTTAGGAGCAACTAAAATAACAATTAAAGAAAAAAAAGTCGGTCAAAAAGAGATAGAAGTAGAAACAAATGCTATTCTTAGTAGAATAGGTGGATTAGAAAGCAAAATAGAAGGAGATATTAATAAATTAGATGAAATAAGCAGAAATTTATCACTTGAAGGAAAACCCTGGAGTTCGGAAATAGTAGAAAAATTTGATGAAAAAAATTATAGTTGGCTTGCTTATGAACCAGCATGGAGAGCAGTTACTCATAGTCGTTTAGAAGGAAAATGTTTAACAGCTTCTATTGAATTAACTAATGATGATTCTTATTCTATTTCGGGAAAAGTAGGACTCGCTGAAGGATTACTACAAAACTTAACTGACTTAAATTTAGGAGCATCATTTATTCGTAATCAAAACAAAACAAGTCTAATTTATGTCGAATTTGCTCCCACAGAAAAAAATCAAAATTGATAATTTTTTCTCTAAGTTTGCTGTTCACAAATTAACAATAAACAATTACCACTTCTTATAAATAAGAGGATTGGTTAAAAGGATTTTTGTCTTTTTTTCCATGAATGGAGAGGCTTTACACCTTAATTTCTCGGCAAGTCAATATAGTTATGGAAAGTCATGTAGAGATATTTTGTCAAGTATCCCTACATAAAGTTTCTGGAAAGTATGAAAAATAATAATTATCTAACTAATAACTTTTCTGGCTCTTTTATACTCTCTAATTCTGATAACCAAGTCTCCCAAAATTGATTGGCATAAATTTCTAATTTTTGACCATAAATTGCTGTATCTTCTCTTAACTTAGTAACAGTCACATCTGGAGTTGTAGATATTTCTGCTGCATGACCAATAAACCATCTTTCCAATCCAAGAGTAGTTACTTCCGGGTGAAATTGCAAAGCTAAACAATTTTTTCCCCAACTAAAAGCTTGGTTTTTATACTTAGAAGTTGAAGCAAGTAAAGTTGCACCAACTGGTAAATCAAATGTATCACCATGCCAATGTAAAACAGATGTATTTTCTGGTGATAAATAAGTTAAAGATGAATTGATTCCTTCTTGAGTTAACTCCAATTTTGACCAGCCAATTTCTTTACCTGAACCTGCATAAACTGATGCTCCTAATGCTCTGGCAATTAATTGACAACCCAAACAAATACCAAGGGTAGGTAAATCTGCTTTCAGACGATTTTGTAATAAACTTAATTCATCTGATAAAAATGGATAATCTGGCTCGTCATAAACTCCAATAGGTCCGCCAAGAATTATCAGTAAATCAGTTTTTTCTGAATCAATTTCAGCTAGATTATTTACTCCAGCTTCTAGATAATTTACTGCATAATTTTGTTGTGTCAAAGCATCAGCTAAAGTTCCTAAGTCTTCAAAANCCCAAACAAATACCAAGGGTAGGTAAATCTGCTTTCAGACGATTTTGTAATAAACTTAATTCATCTGATAAAAATGGATAATCTGGCTCGTCATAAACTCCAATAGGTCCGCCAAGAATTATCAGTAAATCAGTTTTTTCTGAATCAATTTCAGCTAGATTATTTACTCCAGCTTCTAGATAATTTACTGCATAATTTTGTTGTGTCAAAGCATCAGCTAAAGTTCCTAAGTCTTCAAAAGCTAAATGTCTAATAACAACGGCATTTTTTGTATCTTTCAATCCCATACTCCTTAAGTTAAATTAAGCTTATATTGCACTATGTTAGTTGGTAGAGAAAAAAAATGAATGGTTAAGAAGGAAGAAAAAATTAGAGCGATCGCCCGATGCCTAACCTTAAAATTAGTGACTGAAAAGTTTGCAAAATTATTCTGATTAACTACTTATATCAAATACAAAAAATTATGCTACTTCAAAAAAACTATACCCCCATTTCCTGATGAATCTTCAGTAGCAAACATTAACGTATTTCATATTATATAAAATCCGTTAGTATCAGTATAAAAAAGCAGATCAACCGGGTTTGTCTCAAATGCCCTTGTACGGACGTTGCACAGGCAAAAATGCGTTTTCCGTTCCGGAATGCTCCGCAAACATGTCGCATAGCGTTTAGCTAACGCACAACTTCGTTAACGCTGCGCGACATATAAAGCGGAGCTTTGCGTCAGCAAAACTTCCCTACTATTGACCTCCCACAAACCCGGTTTATTGTTACTCCGATTTTTCGGGAACCGTGGCAAGCAGATTTGATATTAGATATAGTTGACGGAAGTAAAAAGTTAAAAGTCAGATTTATAGACTAAAAATTTTCATACTAAAAGAGAAACTTTAAACCGGATTGATTAATTATCAATTATCAATTATCCATTATCCATTGGTAAATATTTTTTGCTTGTTCCCTATCCTAATCCCTACTTCCTCATGTAATAATTTTTCAGCATTAATCAAACCAAAATCCATTCCAGATGAGGCGAACCTCACTCCACTTAGTGGCTAATAAAATAAACCAATCTTCATGTTGATTGTAGATAGCAATTACGTCTTATTTTTAATAGTAAATAGTTAAAAACAAGCTAGGGAGATATAGCATAAGTCAGAAATTAGAAGTAAAATTATTTTTGGGACTAAATTTCAATATTTCCTATAACTTTGTGGGCTATTTTTAATAGTGAATGATGTGAATATCTTTTTAAAACAACCGATAACGCTCGATTCAAGTTCACTTCTAAATCTTGGTTTTGAATATCCACAATGATTTGATAAACCAGTTCAAAAATAATTCGTTCATCTTTGGTAAAAACAATATATTCGGCATTATCTAAATTTTTAAATTTATCTAATTCTGCCAGACTTCTTTCACCACTAACTTGATAACCTCTGGCATCTCGATATAGATAAAAGTTGAGATGATAATTTTTGACAACTAATTCATTCCAGTTAGTCATCCGAGAAAAAAATGCGTTTCCTCCATCATATAAAAAACTTATAGCATAACCTAGATTTGCGGTCTGAATCACCAAATGGTCTGGAATTTTTTTAGGTCTATCTAAAGCGAGAAAATCTAACTTTATATCTGGTTTAATTACTTTAAAGGATTCAAAAATTTTCTCCAATTTTCCTCGGTCATCACTACTGGTAATAATTTGAGACTCACTATAGTTTTCTTCTAGTTCATGGTATTGCTGATTGAGGTAATCTATGATAATTTTATCGGCATTAGTTTGAGTAGTCTCAGCAATAGATGTTTTACCATTTGTCTCAACTTTTGCTTCTAGATTAGATTCANTACTTTAAAGGATTCAAAAATTTTCTCCAATTTTCCTCGGTCATCACTACTGGTAATAATTTGAGACTCACTATAGTTTTCTTCTAGTTCATGGTATTGCTGATTGAGGTAATCTATGATAATTTTATCGGCATTAGTTTGAGTAGTCTCAGCAATAGATGTTTTACCATTTGTCTCAACTTTTGCTTCTAGATTAGATTCAATATCCAGTTTTCCAGCTATTTTGAGAACAAGTTCTTTAATTTGTTTAATGTCTGAGGCTAAACTTTGTATATTGGCATTATCTTGTAATTTTATTGTGCTGTTTGTATCGACATTCAGATACTCAGGTACGGAAATACCGTGAATTTTATAATTATAGAAATCAGCCGCAGAATTAATAATTCCACGCACAGAATTTCTACTTAAGATAGTCTGAATTTCCTGTGGAGAAAAAATTTGCTCTATCGGAATATTAATAGACTTTGATTTTTCATTAAGAATCGCTTTTAGTTGGTGTTCAGATGGCTTTTGCAACAAGACTTGACATTGAGAAATTCTATCTATAATAGAATCATCAAACTCTTGTTGGAACTGTTCCCAGCGATCGGGAAATAAATTCAAAATAATCAAANTCTGAATTTCCTGTGGAGAAAAAATTTGCTCTATCGGAATATTAATAGACTTTGATTTTTCATTAAGAATCGCTTTTAGTTGGTGTTCAGATGGCTTTTGCAACAAGACTTGACATTGAGAAATTCTATCTATAATAGAATCATCAAACTCTTGTTGGAACTGTTCCCAGCGATCGGGAAATAAATTCAAAATAATCAAACTATTTGGAACATGGGTAAAAATTTCCTTGATGGCTTCTCCAAAACTATGCAAAAGATTTTGATTATATTCTCTACCCAAACCTTCTAACTGATCGAATACAATAATTAAAGGTTCATCTAAAAGTGATAAATAACCAAATATTTTTAGTGCTTCTAGAGATACTTCTTCTCTATTTATACTTTGATGCCAGGATGCTATCCTAACCTTATCTAAGTATTTTTGAGGTACTTCATTCATTGCTAACCATTCTCTAATTATGCAACGATAATCAATAGATCTATATCCACAAAACTTGATAATTCCTTTTAATATTTCTGGTCCATATCCTGCCCTGGAATAATTTGTCACCCACCACAGATAAACTCGATTTTCTATATGTTCCCAAAGTTCTCTTCTAGCTTTAGTATCTGATGATAAATAGGTGAGTAATTTCAGGTAGTTTCCATTTTCTACTTCTGCTAATATATTCTTGTCTTTTTTGCTGACTTTTGCCAAATATAGATGAGGGTTTTCCACAATAATTTCTTTAAAAATATTGGCACAACTATTAGCAATCAAATATTCTAGTTGAGTATAATTAATTTTTGGTATACTCCTAATTAAAGATTCAAGTATCCGACTATAAATATGATATATAACAGCATCAGGATTATTCGGTTGACGAATAAATAATAGTCGGTTAGTTTTTAATCTACTATTTGCTAGTCGCATCATTAGGTGAGTTTTGCCAAACCCAGGTTCTCCTATAACTACAACCCCTTTACTTTGATGATTTATATCTTGTTTAATATTTTTCGGCGATCTTTTCCATCTATTTCTTGAACTAGCTGATGAGCTGCTTTGATACGAACTGGGACTCGGCTTAACCATTTAATATTTGTTAATAACTGGAGATTTTCTTGGGTATATAAAGCACTATCTGCCACCATTAAACTGTCAAAATTTAACTGATTTTTAAACTCTTTCATGGCTAGTACAAATTGTTTTTGGTCAGATTCATTTCCCGACCCAATTCTCATNATTATTCGGTTGACGAATAAATAATAGTCGGTTAGTTTTTAATCTACTATTTGCTAGTCGCATCATTAGGTGAGTTTTGCCAAACCCAGGTTCTCCTATAACTACAACCCCTTTACTTTGATGATTTATATCTTGTTTAATATCTTTTAGAGTAGATTGTATTCTATGAAATTCTTTACTAAAAACATTATCTGCATCGTTATGCGCTTGAAAAGGATGATCGACTCGACTACTTCCAAATGGATTTTTTCTTTTTTGAAGTTGAGCTTGAAGATTTAGATCTATCATAATCTTGATACTTGATATAATTGAAATTTCAACAATATAACCTATTATATCAAGTCTGGATCATTAAACATCTCTAGAAAAGAGAGAACAGGGAACAGGGAACAGGGAACAGGGAACAGGAAGAAAGAATAGATAATTTATGGATTAGAATTGATTTGATTTTTAATTTTTGGACATATCTATTAGTCATTGCAACTGGAACGGGATGGAAGGTTTGCGGAGCATTCCGGAACGGATAACAATCTCAGGGGTGTGCGGAGATTGCTTCCTATGGTCACAATGACGACTGTTCAATCGGATTCTATCTAACTTTCTAATGCTCTAATTATCGATTATTCACTATCGATTATTCACTATCAATTATCAATTATCAATTATCAATTATCAATTATCAATTATTATTTACCAAGGACTACCAACCATAGTAAACCCTGCCCAATAATAAGGATGAACAAAATTCTTAGAATGAATATTCGCCAACTCTGGTGGCAAAGTTACCTCCCCACGACTACCCGAACCCCTTAACTTACCCTCTTCTATGATAACTTCCCCCCTCAACATCGCTAATTGTGCTTCTCGTAATGCCTCTGCTTTAATCTTAAC
>NZ_LGSU01001095.1 GCF_002260545.1 Hydrocoleum sp. CS-953
AGATTGCTTCCTTCCACTCCGTTCCAGTCGCAATGACTTAGGTATACTAATTATCCGGATTTTATATTATATCAAATCCGTTTGATTGGACATAAAAAAAATCTCCAATCATCATAATTACCTAATCTCTGTGATTCTTTCTCCTAAGGGAGAGGTAATTATCAATTATCAATTATCAATTAATGAACACAGATTTTGCATATTCTTGATGCCAGCTACAAATGCCGCACCCACCAATTGACAACGCTCGTAAAAATCTTGTTCACTGGTGTGGATCTTAGAGGTTTCGTTGGATGTTACAAGTCCCCTATTATATTCAATTGTCACCGTATTTATGGTTTTTGATATTAGGTTGTCATCATTAATGTCAAGATAATAATTAGCTTTTTTGATCACTTCTTCTAACCTTTGCAGCATGGTATTGGTAGCACCATAAACATCAGGACGCGATTTTTCCCAATTATCAATATTAATGGGTAGTCTGTTAGAAGCCTCCCGTATCATGCTTATAAAAGGCTCGACAAAAGCTTCCATTTGAGATAGATTAACAGTACTATATTTATCTGGCTCGTCAGGACTTGAGACATCTAGGACTGACACCAATGGTCTAACTAACTCTTGATACGATTTCAAGTCATAGGTATTGCGGAGATAATCTAGTAGTGCTTTGGTATCTGTACCACCATTGTGCGGTGCAAATTTAGTTNGTATCATGCTTATAAAAGGCTCGACAAAAGCTTCCATTTGAGATAGATTAACAGTACTATATTTATCTGGCTCGTCAGGACTTGAGACATCTAGGACTGACACCAATGGTCTAACTAACTCTTGATACGATTTCAAGTCATAGGTATTGCGGAGATAATCTAGTAGTGCTTTGGTATCTGTACCACCATTGTGCGGTGCAAATTTAGTTAAGTTCATACCATCTAGTTTTGGTAAAAATAACGCATCGAGTATTTCATGGGAAAATGCTGAATAACTATGTGGTTCTAAACAGATAATAGGATAATTCGGATTTGTCATATAGGCAGCAGCACGACATGCTCCAGCTACAGCAATACTCAAGTCATGATTCTTTTTTAACCCTAGTTTTGTTTCTTCAGTAGGCTGAGAAATATCTTTGTATAGAGGAGTCCCACGATAAGTGTGTGTATTGTAGACCTGATTAGTTCTACCTTCTTTTGCTGGGGCGCGATTGCCATTGCTGATAATTAAATTTGTCAATACTGCCGAACCACAGACAAAATTTTGATTATTTTGCCAAATACTTCCAGATACCTCCAAAACCCCAACGTCTGCTTGATTCCAAATTGTGTAAGGATTGCTAGAGCATACGGATTCATCAGCAATTACGTCATCAGATAATAGTCCATCAACACAAGAAGGTGGTAAGGTTCCGGCGTGTGGTACATCAAGTATCATTTGTTTTTGAGTGCCTAAAGTATTAGGTCGGATAAAGCTGATGCTAGAGTCACTACGCCCCGTAATAAAAAGTGTATCGACCAATGATACAACGTATACGGGCGTATCTTTATACTCAAAATATGGTTGTGCCACTAACAGCATCGCATTGTACATTTCTTGTGACGTATTAGGATATTGTTTTTTTAACCAACTAGAGAATATGACTTGATCTGAAAACTCTTCGAGTATATTTCGATCGCTTAAATCCTTTCGAGTAAAACGCTGTATAAAATCAATTGCTGTTGTGTGCATGACTTTGCATTTATTTTTCTAACATAAACTAAATAAACATTACCATATCTGATATTTTCAGAGTGCAAAGAAAAATTAAACTTAGCTAAGATAGAAATTTGGCTCAATTGATACCGAGATTGACTGAAACTTNACTCCTCTAAAATCATACTTTTATTTAACAACGCCGAATTAATAGCAGTTACCATTACTAGCGCGGACATTCTTGCTAAACACAAAAATAAAATGCGTCCGAAAATGATTATTTTTTTACTTATCTAATTGATTTTTGTCAAAAGTTATCGCTGTCATAAAACTTCTCAAGTAATAATGACCACAAAGTTCTTATAGAACCCCTAAGTGTATCTTTACAAAAGTGAGTTTTACGAGTCAGGATTCAGGATTAATAAGTCAGAAGTTAGCAGGAAATAGAATAGGGAAAAAAAGTATAAAAATAGCCCCATTATCCACCATCTCCCTACGTTTCACCAAATTTTATAGAACCATAGAACCCATTTGGGTTGGTTCTATAAAAAATTTACAATCTTAATTAAATGTTAAAATTTAATCAATAGTATCACTGTAAAATAACTTGCGGGAAAATCATGGCTCAAGCTTCAAAAACAAACAAACCGAGAAAAAATTCTGCTTACCAAAATTTAATGTCAATCCATTGGTGGATGTTTAATTGTTACATTATTATATTTGTAGTTGGTTCTTTTATGTCGCGTTTGCCTAGAGAAGCCTTTGGAAGAAACTTACTTTATGATTTCCATAAATCTCTAGGAGTATTGGCAATGGCTTTATTAACTTGGCGAATTTTAACTCTATTACAAGTGTGGTGGAAGAAATATACTAAGCGATTGCCCAAGTATACTTCTAAATGGATGCAAAAAGTAGCCCTGCATACTTCTCTTTATATCTTTATGTGGGCTCTTCCTATTAGTGGTTTCTTTTTTTCTAACTCCTTTAAAAGCAATAATGTCCGCTTTTTTGGTCTCACCTTACCTGATTTATTTCCCCAGAATAGTGACTTAGTAGACTTAGGTCGAAATATACATTTTTGGTTAGCTTATACTTTTTTAGCATTTATTATCTTACACGCGATCGATCAATTTAAGGTAGTCAAAGGATTTTGGCGACGCATTAGTAAAAGAAAAACTAAACCTAGCTAACACAGAAATTTGCCTCAATTAATGGCGAGATTGACTGAAACTTAGAGATAATAAAATGGTATTGTCTAATAGCCTGTAATTTGCTAGTGTACTTAAAGTCTGAATATATGTTAACCCAATCAGCTAAATTAACAGACATCTAAAGTAAAATCCAATGGAGGGATTAATGGTTACATTAGAAGATGCCAGAAGAGTAATTAGTGCCGCCGAAAAAAAAGCACTCGAAATTGGTCAACCAATGAATATAGCAGTAGTGGATGGGGGAGGAAATCTCGTAGCCCATGTACGAATGGATGGAGCTTGGATCGGAAGTATCGATATCTCCATTAAAAAAGCGTATACTTCGCGGGCGTTCGATCTGGCCACTAAAGATTTAGCCGAACAGAGTCAATCAGGAGGACAATTTTTTGGGATTCATGCCTCTAACAATGGCAAAATCATGATTTTTGCTGGGGGAATCCCCCTTTACAGTGAGGGACAAGTAGTGGGAGCAATTGGAGTTAGTGGGGGGTCTGGAGAGCAAGACCATGCCGTTGCCGAAGCTGGAGCGGCCTTATTTTAATTCTTGAAAACCATTTATGAGATGGATAAGTTGATTAATTGATAATTGATAATTGATAATTACCTCTCCCTTTGAGGGAGAGGATTGACGCTCAAGGAAAAAATTGATTTTTTTTCCCCTTGAAAGGGGAGGCTAATAAAGCTCTAAAGTATAGCACTACTTGAATCGGGAATAGGGAATAGGGAATAGGAAATAGTAAACTGTCAAAGGGTTTTTCGTATAGGGAAAAGCTCCGCTTTTTATGTTGCGCAGCAAAACAGGATTTAGAAATGTCTTAACCTTAATGAGTAGCGCTATAAATTTACAATTGTGTCTGGTTAGGGCCATTACCATAAAGGGCTTTTGGGCTAAATGTTTTTTTTGACCTTTAGCTAATTAATAATCCTCCCCAAGCAAGCAATAGAGAAAAAACAATCGCAGCGATCGCCTGTCTACTTAACAGCAATAAGGCAAATCGAAGAGACTGTTCTCTGGCAATAGTTAACAGAGTAACCAAACAAGGCAGCAATACTCCTGCTAGATACACTCCAGTCAAAACCTGCAATGGAGTTAACATAGCCAAGGTTTCTGGTTCGGCAAATAATAGCAGTCCATCTTTGCGAATAGAAGCTAAAATAATAGGCAATGCAGCTTCCGGCGGTAAATTAAACCATCCCATCAAAGGATTAATAATATTGGCTAAAGCAGCGATCGCTCCTAACCAATTCAACACAGAAGCAATAACGGTAATAACTAAAAAGATGGGAATTGCATTGAACAAAAATTGATCGATAGTTGACTTAGCTGCGCGCCAAATTACTAACCAATGAGGAAATTCTAAAAATGCTCTTCCTTCGATTACTAGGGGATTCTGATTCGATTTAGCTGTAGGGGAAGAAATCATGTAGGTATATATCAAGGTGGTTGCGGTTAGATACAGCAGGTAAGGAATTATCAAGTAAGGTAACGAAGCCGCACTAAACACCCCTAAAGTTGCGCCCAACTGATAAGAACAAGCAGAACCAAAAGCGATCGCCGAAATACAAGTTCCCCTAGAACAACTAGAACAAGCACGGGTACTAATCACCGCAGGAACATTACACCCCATACCCATAATTACTCGCACTAAATCCCGTCCCGATAACCCAAACGGACGGAGTAAAGGATTGAGAGCAATGGTAATTCGTTCTATTAACCCACTGGCTTTATATGCGCCCAAGAATAGGGCATAGAGAATTACTGTGGGCATCGCCCAAATAAACAGCAAGGGACTCATAGTTATCAGTCCATACTGTCCTATCAGTATTTCTCTTAACCAAATTGGGAGTTGGGATAAAGATTTAATAATGGGAGCGACGGCATTTTGGACTATAGGATCTGCTAAAGTCGCAAAGGAGTTAGCACCCCAGACAGCAATAATCGCAGGAATAAGTAATAGAGCGATCGCTAATAACCAGCCTATTCGAGGATGTTCTAACAGNTAAAGATTTAATAATGGGAGCGACGGCATTTTGGACTATAGGATCTGCTAAAGTCGCAAAGGAGTTAGCACCCCAGACAGCAATAATCGCAGGAATAAGTAATAGAGCGATCGCTAATAACCAGCCTATTCGAGGATGTTCTAACAGCGTTGGTTGGGGTTGAATATACCAGCCAGCCCTTTTAGGAATCCATTGCGCGGGAAAAGGATGAGGTTCTTGCAGAGAAGCCAAAATATAGTCTTTTTGTTCTATTGTGAGGTGGCGAGCATCCACAGTGACAATGCTCAGGTTAGAAGTTTCCGTCCATTCCAGAACCACCTGTTGGGTATGAACTGTCGATAATACCTTATCCCAGAAAGTGATCGCTACAACGCCCCGTTTATCTGCTACTAAAGGCAGTAGATCGGCTAAATCTCGATCTACGTCGGTTGCCTTGACTATCAGTAGCACGGTGTCATTTTCTTGTAGCTGTCTTAAAGCTTTCTTAGTAGTTACGCTGTCGGAACGATAGAGAATTCCAGGAGTATCAATAAAGGTATAGGCTTCAGATTGATAAGTGTCACAAGTCACTGTAGAACCGCGAAAATTGGCACTATAGGGAGTCTCTCCTGTAAGAGCCGCAATGAGTTGGGATTTACCCGTACTCTCTTTACCAATAACCACAATACAATCGCGCTCTAATTTTGACGGCGTAAAAATATTCATTCTTGAATCAAGACTATATAATAATGATAATCATTGTAAAATATAAATAACAAAATTATTTATTCTCTCATGCAAAATTAAGAACAAGCTGTAGTCTTCGACGAAGAACGCGCCACTACTTATGACGAAAGATTTGCTAAATTCCCCCCATTGAGGGACACACTTCATTTATTGACCCGCCTGGTTCTTGCCGATCTTCCGGTCAATGGGCGGATTCTTTGTATCGGTGTTGGTTTTGCCCTCAAGGATATTTAGTTAGTGCGGATTTAGCGTCTGATATGTCCACTTCGTACTATTTCCATTGACTTATTTTTCCTTAACTTGACACCAATGGTTGAAAACGCTAAAATTGCCAGAAATTGATTGTGGAATTAGGAAGAATGTCTCCAGAAGATTTGTTGTCATCTAATTTTTGGGTTGCCAAGATGAAAACCTACTTCAAGGTTATGGACACTAACCAAAATGGTTTTTTGTCGCGCTCTGAATATGAAGAGATTGCGGAGCGGTTGGTACAAAATCAAAACGATCGGTCGAAAGACGAAGAAATTCGTGCAGTGTTTCGCTCCCTGTTTCATAACTTTGTTGCTGGAGGCAGTGAGGTCGATGCTGAAACCGAGATCAGTTACGAAAAGTTCCTAGCCAATGCTGCAAAGGCGGTCTCCTTGATGCAATCGTCGCGTGAAGCGGGTAGACGCAAGAACGAAGTATTCTTTGATTTCGTCGATACAGATAGCTCTGGAAAGATATCCCGTGAAGAATACCGAAAGTATCTAGCAATATACTCTGGGGGTGAGGATACCGACCGTGCCGATCAAGCTTTCGACAGCATCGATGTTGATGGCAATGGTTTTATCTCCCGCACCGAGTTCATTGAAGGTCATATGAACTACTGGTATGAACCCACTAGCGATCCGAACTATTCTCCGCTTCCTTATGGGCCATTGGTAGATTCATAATATTAACCCGAGTTTGAGAATCGGCTCCGTGGTAGGTATGGACTTTAGCCGCGATCAATCGGGGTGATTAACTGTTGAATGAAAATTGTATAAAGTAGTTGCTATTTGTAGAAAAGTGTTGTAGTATTAAACAGGTAATAAATTAAGATG
>NZ_LGSU01001096.1 GCF_002260545.1 Hydrocoleum sp. CS-953
TAATAAAACAGTAATAATTGGATAAATAAAGAAAATTGTAATGGCAATACCAGTAGGTATATTACCAATAGAAATATATATTAATACCTGGGATAAAAACAAAAAGAAAGCACTACCAATAACCTTCCACCATAAAGAAAAATCTTTAGATTTAATAAAACGTTCAATATCACTCCAAACAGCAGGATAGAGAAATGTTGCTACTATCGGCATTAATAACATTACTACTATCAGTCGTAGTAATAAAATTAATAAAGAATTACCAAAATTAGGATTAACTAATCCTGACATTGAAAATAAACCACCAAAAATTTGATGTGGTTGTGGTGGTGTATTAAAAATAATCTTGATACAAACATTAAATAAAGATAACGCTGCTGCTGAAAGTAGAGCCAAAATTAAACCAACCTGAACTTGAGAAGCAGACTTTTGAGGTTTAGCACTAGATTCGGGTTTAGATATAGTCTGTTTTTCTGGAGACTCAACAGGTGACTCAACAGGAGTTGATGTTTCTGCAGAAGTAGTATTGACTGATTTCCTCAACCCAGACTGAGCATTTTGATAAGTTCCAGATGAAACTACATCATTGTTTTCCAGTTGTGTTTGAAGGCGACTGACCAAAGTTTCTAGAATGACCTCACACTGCTGCTCCATACCACGCATATTATTTAGTCGTACAGAAAGGTCACTTTCGTAACTGTCCAACTCCTGTTTTAGGGTATCAAATGTTCTGCTCAAAGCATCAGACAAGGAATATCCCAACTCATTAGCAGATTCATAATAGCTATCTGGAGGATTATTCATTGATAATTCTCCACCTGGAAAACCACCTGGTTGTAATCCTGATAATTCTCCTACTGGAAAACCACCTGGTTGTAATCCTGATAATTCTCCTACTGGAAAACCACCTGGTTGTAATCCTGGGTCAACATTCTCCCTTAACTCTCTAATTTTCTGGCCTAATTGTTGTTGTAAATTATTGGCCATAACTTGGGCGAGTTGTTTGAGCCATAATTGTTGCTGGGCTATTTGTCGCTGAGACAGAGATTCTAGTTGTTGAGATTGTAACTGTTCATATTGTTTCCGTAATCTATTTACATCCTCATTAAGCTGTTCTTTCTCTACTCTTAATCTGTTTACATCTTGGCCTAACTGATTTGTCAAATTTTGACGAAAACTATCCAAGTCTTGAATCACTAACTTCAGGACTTCTTCTGCTGATTGAGGAGTTTCGGCTCCCTGATTTGAAGGTTGAGTATTCATTTTTCGTTCCATATTTGCTAATCTGAAGCTCACAATACTTTATTGCTTCATCCTAGAAGTCTCCGCACTCCTCTGTCTACAGGCCATCAATGTTGAACTAACTGCCATCATGCAAATGCCTACAGAGATGAATAATGTCCCATTTTGACCAATTTTACTCTTCTTCAACTGAATTTGCCCAGGATTTTTGGGACATATTGCCTTCACAATATATTAAGACAGTTGAGCGATCAAGTAGATTCGGTAGTAGTGGGGATTAGATTCTAACGAAGTCAAAAGTTAGAAGTTTTTTTGTGATGGGGATGGGTGAGCAACCCTCCAAAAACATTTCGCCTTAAAAGGGAGGGTTGGACGACCCAATTATTTTGATAAATTTTGTGGTCTACTAAACTGAAAAACACTTTCAATAATGGATAATTGATAATTACCTTTTCCTTTTAGGGAGAGGATTGAATAAAAGGAAAATTTTTTTTGTTTCTCCACGGCGAGTGATAGGCTTTATAACTTTATTTTTCGGTAAAGTTCTAACAATATATAGTTATTGTGTCAATTTCTTGCCATGCTCATAGTCAATGATATATAATAATAGATTGTGAGTTTTAATAAGTATGATGAAAGCCCAAGAAATAATTTCCTCGATTGAAGCTGAAGAAATAGAAAAGTTTAAGCAAGGCTCGAAAAAGAATATTCCCCAACTTTATGTAGGTGACACTGTAAAAATCGGAGTCAAAATTATAGAAGGAGGAAAAGAACGAGTCCAACCCTACGAAGGTACGATTATTTCCATGCGGAATGGAGGTATAAACGAAACTATTACAGTCCGTCGTGTTTTTCAAGGTGTCGGGGTAGAACGGGTATTTTTACTCCATTCTCCTAGGATTGCTAGTATTAAATTGATCCGTCGCGGTAAAGTGCGTAGAGCTAAACTCTATTACTTGAGAGATCGTGTTGGTAAGGCCACTCGTGTTAAGCAAAGATTCGATCGTCCTTTATAGTGTCAAAAAGAATCTCAAAAATTCTCTCCTACTTGATCAAAAGTTATGTTATACTAACAAAAGTTGTCGAGGTAGATTAGATAAAATCTAATACCTCAACTATGCGCTCTTAGTTCAGTTGGTAGAACGCAGGTCTCCAAAACCTGATGTCGGGGGTTCGAGTCCTCCAGGGCGCGCTGAATCACTAAGTTAAAAATACTTTTTCCTTTCCTCTAAGATGCTGAGGTGACTGGAACAAAACTTAATCTTCTGCTAAGGGACTCTCTATTTCAAATAAGTTTCCCTGACCCAAAGATTAATCAAAACATTGGTAGAATAATCGTCTTGGCTTCGAAAGGAGAGAACAAAAGAGCGAATTGGTCAACATAAATCAATGTTGCATTTATACCTGAAATTTGCTAGTATAAATAAGGTTGTTGGGCTGAGAATTGCAGTCTTTGAAGCAATCATTCAGAACGGAAAGAGGTTCGGCCTTCGAGGCTGGTGCTATCTAAAGCATAACGGGACTTTTAATCTTTGATTTTGTAGCAACTAACTAAGTTTATTGCTGGGAAACACTCAGAAACTTTCAAATGGACGGGTTGGAAAACTTAAGACTAGCACATTCGTCCTTGAGTATCTAATGAAACTTTAACCCGGTGGAAAGAGTTTCTGTGGGTTTTATTTTTGCTTCTTGTAGAGCCTTGATTAGTCGATGGCTTTTTAAGCAGCAAAGCCTGAACTATGAGGTTGAGAGAGCTACCGTTATAGCATAAGCATGAGTGATGACATAACATCACAAACTAAGGGGAGAAAGTAATTATTGTGGCCAAAAAAGAGGATATAAAAGTACAAGAAAATAAGGAAGGTTTTAGTCCTGTAACTTTTTTCCAAGAAACAAAAGGAGAACTAGATAAAGTAGTATGGCCAAGCAGAGAACAACTTATAAGTGAGTCTGTTGCTGTACTATTGATGGTTATTCTCTCAGCAACAATCATTTACCTAGTAGATGAGTTCTTTAGTTGGGCAGCCGGGGTGGTGTTTGGATGAATTTATATTCAGAAGAAACACAAGAGACAAAACAATCAGAACAAGGAGGAGAAGAAACTAAAGAGTTTAAAAAAGGAGAGCTGCGGTGGTATGCAGTACAAGTTGCCTCTGGCTGTGAAAAACGGGTTAAAGCTAATTTATCTCAGCGGATTCAAACTCTTGATGTTACAGATAAAATATTGAAAATAGAGATTCCTCATATACCTGCAATTAGGCTTCGTAAAGATGGTAGTCGTCAACATAGTGAAGAAAAAGTTTTTCCTGGCTATGTATTAGTACAAATGAAGCTAAATTGGCATGAGGAACCAAAAGAATGGAGAATTGATGACGAAGCATGGCAGGTTGTCAAAAGTACCCCAAATGTGATTAACTTTGTAGGGGCTGAACAAAAGCGTCGCTATGGAAGGGGTCGCGGTCATGTTAAACCATTACCTCTAAGTCCTTCAGAAGTAGAGAGGATCTTTAAGCGAGCTCAAGAGCAAGAGCCTATGCTAAAAGTAACAGTGGCAGAAGGAGACCATATTACGGTACTTTCAGGGCCATTTAAAGACTTTGAAGGTGATGTAATTGAGGTAAGTCCAGAAAGAAGTAAATTGAAGGCGCTATTATCCATTTTTGGACGCGATACGCCTGTAGAATTAGAGTTTAATCAGGTAGAAAAACATAACTAATGGCAAAAAAAGTCGTGGCGCTGATTAAGTTGGCTATTACGGCAGGAAAGGCTAACCCTTCTCCGCCTATTGGTCCAGCTCTAGGTCAGCATGGTGTGAATATTATGGCGTTTTGTAAGGAGTATAACGCCAAAACTGCAGACCAAGCGGGTACAGTAGTACCAGTAGAAATCTCAGTTTATGAAGACCGTAGTTTTACTTTTGTTCTGAAGACTCCACCTGCAGCAGTTTTAATTAAAAAAGCAGCAGGGGTAGATCGTGGTTCTAGTGAACCACATAAGACAAAGGTAGGCTCTATTACACAGGCTCAACTCCAAGAAATTGCCCAAACAAAAATGCCAGACCTCAATGCTAATGACATTGAAGCTGCAATGAAAATTGTGGCAGGTACAGCAAGAAATATGGGTATTACGATCGCTGATTAAGTAGTAGGGGAGTTAGGGAGTAGAGGAGTAGGGGAGCAATTTTTTAATCTTTAGTATGCTCTTTATACTAACCTGGATGAGAATTTTAGAGTCTTGAACTGGTAGTTTATTAAAGACTCCAAAAAGGCACTTCCCTTATATATGCAAATAATTTGAGAATTAATCAGCAGAGTCAGAATTAAAACTTTAATCTCTTTGACCATGGGATAGAGGGTGTGTAATTCACCCAGTCAGAGTAATACCTGCAAAATTAATTAAGGATATGTCATATTTGACCATATTTTTATGAACTATTAATTCAATTTCTAATAAAAGTCAAACTGAAAGTAAAAAATATAGGGGGAGAAGCAGAGCTTCGTTAGGTACCCCAGGAGGATTAAATGCCAAAAAAAGTCTCTCGTAGATTAGAAGAACTAAGAAAAAAAGTAGAAGAGCGAGCTTATGAACCAGAAGAGGCACTTCAACTTTTAAAAGAAACAGCTACAGCAAAATTTCCAGAAGCAGCAGAAGCTCATATTCGTTTAGGAATCGATCCTAAATATACAGATCAACAACTACGAACTACAGTAGCCTTGCCGAAGGGAACAGGTCAAACAATTAGAATTGCCGTCATTGCTAAGGGTGAGAAAGTTAACGAAGCTCTATCAGCAGGAGCAGACTTAGCAGGTTCAGAAGAGCTAATTGAACAAATTAGTAAAGGTATGATGGATTTTGACAGGTTAATCGCTACACCTGATGTGATGCCTCAAGTAGCAAAACTAGGTCGTTTACTCGGACCGAGAGGTTTAATGCCATCCCCGAAAGGCGGTACTGTAACTTTTGACCTGGCACAAGCAATTGACGAATTTAAAGCAGGTAAGTTAGAATTTAGGGCAGACCGAACTGGTATTGTTCATGTTATGTTTGGTAAAGCTTCTTTTTCAGCAGAAGATTTACTGATAAACTTAAAAGCTCTACAAGAGTGTATTGACCGCAACCGTCCTTCTGGTGCTAAAGGTCGCTACTGGCGTAGTGTATTTATATCATCAACAATGGGGCCTTCAATAGAAATTGAAGTTAATAGTTTGCGGGATCTAAAATTAACGGAAGCAGCTTAATTTCAATTTATTGAGATTTTTCAAGCTAAATAATCAAAATCAAAGAGCTGAAGACAGTAGGTGCTAATAGCTTAATTTCCTGCCGAGGTTCAAGAGTTAATTATTCAAAGACAACAATAGAGGGTTTTGTAAAAGACCCTAATTTAATTGCTTGATTTGGATTTTATAATTCTTAGCCCTGGCAGATACCAAAATCTGCCGGGGCTTTTGATTTGTCAAGGAGCTTGAATCTGATAAATGCGGTGGGCTTGACCGTCAATGCCTGTGGATGAGCAACCGTCTACGGCCTCGTACGGACGTTGCATGCAACGTCCGTACAGCAGGAAGTAAACATCAATTTGTCAGATTATGTGACAAATTGTATCAGTTTTATAAAGCAGGTGATAAATATGGGCAAAACTAAAGAACAAAAACAGGAAATGTTGGCAGATATCAAGCAAAACTTGAGTGAAAGTCAACTAACCCTGGTGATTAATTATCAAGGATTATCTGTTGCTGAGATTACAGATCTCCGCAGGAGACTAATACCTACAGGTAGCGTTTGTTCAGTTACTAAAAATACTTTGATGGGAATTGCCGTTAAAGAAGATAGTAACTGGCAACCTATGGAACAGTTACTTGCAGGTTCTAATGCTTTCCTTTTCTTGAAGGATGATATTGGCGGTGCCATTAAGGCATACCAAGACTTCCAAAAAGCCACCAAGAAAACAGAATTTAAGGGTGGCGTCATGGAAGGGCGAGTGCTGACTCAAGATCAAGTTAAAGCGATCGCCGATCTACCTTCTAAGGAGGAGTTAATTGCTCAAATTGCTGGTTCTATTAATAGTATCGCTAGTAAGTTGGCTGGTACATTGAATGCTGTACCTACTCAGCTTGCTACTGGTATTAATGAGGTTCCAGCTACTGTAAGTAGGGTTCTGAAAGCAGTTTCCGAAAAGGAAGAACAAGGAGAGTAGGGGAGTAGGGGAGATGAGGTATATTGAAATATTTTTCAACCTTTTTCTCGTAAGGGTCACTCCTGCTAAAAAGTTAATTGAATTTTGGTAGAGATACCAAATGGGTTCTATAAGGAATTTAAGCTTTCTTTTTTCCTGCTTTTTACCCAATTATTAATTATTAAATGATTCTGGTTTAAAGCATCCCCTTGGATAGGGGAAAAAAGAAATTATATTTCCTGATATTCAATCCTCTCAGTTTTAACCAGAGGTAATTATCAATTATCCATTATCAATTATC
>NZ_LGSU01001097.1 GCF_002260545.1 Hydrocoleum sp. CS-953
TGCTTCAATTTATCATGTTTTAACAGGTAGAGTACCAGTAGCAGCACCAGCTAGGTTAGGTTCAGAAACTTTAATTTTTCCACGGCAAAAAGAACTCCGAAAAGATCAATTTTTTTTCTTATAGAAAAAATAAATGATGATTATCAATTAAGTTGATTTATCCTTAGATTTTTAACTTCACTACACTTAGAAGTACAAATTAATTAATCTACTGTGCTTAAAACTGCTTCTGGTTTTCCAGGAGACTTTCGTCTTTGAGATAAAGTAGCTGACTTAACTACAGACTTTTCAGTTTTAGAAATTGAAGAATAAGGGCCTTCATTTATTTGTAGGCGATCGCAAGGTATTGTATCTGATAAGATAGAGCTGGCCACCGTACCTGTGTGAATCTCCATACAAGCGCCGACAACTGCTTCAAATACTAAGCGTTGCCCTGGAAAAACAACTCTTTCAAAATCCCAATTAGTTACATTACTAATTTTAGCTATCTGGATTTGACTTGTGGTATTAACGTAGCAGCAGAGAATTTGATTTGAACTGTCAGATGGTAAGGGATCAAGAATTTGTGCCATAGTTACTCTTTACAAAAGTTTTTACTTTATACAAATTTAGTTATATTAACAAATTAACACCAACCGATCCCTGTTAGTTGTAATCTTGAATACCGAGTTTTAGATTTCTTATCACATCGTTAATACNTTTGACTTGATGAAAAGAGGTCCGAAAACTCCAGGTGCTAACGGCCTTCGACGGCGCGGCGGTTGCACCGCCTGCAGTCGGACGAGTCAGAAACAGCGGACGGGTGGTCCATCCGACTGAAGCTCAACCGCTCGGTAGCTGCGGGCGGTGTTTTTCGGATGGTTTTTGATCAAGAATTTGTGCCATAGTTACTCTTTACAAAAGTTTTTACTTTATACAAATTTAGTTATATTAACAAATTAACACCAACCGATCCCTGTTAGTTGTAATCTTGAATACCGAGTTTTAGATTTCTTATCACATCGTTAATACAAATCTTAATAAGGTCTTAATGCTTTTTTAATAAATTCTTAATATTACCGCAAACCTTTAACTTTTTCTTAAATTTATGCTATGGCATCAAATTATACAGACAATTTTAATTCAAACTGATTGTAGTTGTAGCTACGAATACAAGCTAATTGACTTTTATTAAGATGGTGTATCAAAATTTTAATAAAATTAAAGATTAAAATTAAATAAGTCCGACATACTGGCAATCTTTCTTAAAAAACGATTTACAAAACTATTACAAAGACACTATGGAAAACAAAGTTCTTTACGTCCGTCTCCCATGCAATCCAATTTTTCCTATTGGAGTTGTTTATTTATCAGATCATGTCCACAAACTCTTCCCAGAAGTAGAACAAAAGATATTTGACCTGGGGGCTGTACCACCTCTAGACTACGGAACAGCTTTGGATAATTGTATCGATAAGTTCAAACCAAACCTATTAGTCTTCTCCTGGAGAGATATTCAGATATATGCACCCGTAGGAGGTCGTGGAGGCAACCCTCTGCAAAATGCTTTTGAGTTTTACTACGCCAAAAACCCTCTAATTAAACTTAGGGGTGCAGTGGGAGGCTTGCGGTTAGCTGTTTCCTATTACACAGAACTCTGGCGTAATATAGGACTAATTAAACAGGCTCTAAAAAAGGCCAAAATGTATCGGCCAGAAACTCGTGCAGTAGTTGGTGGTGGAGCAGTAAGTGTCTTTTATGAACAACTGGGTCGTAGCTTACCCACTGGTACTATTGTATCCGTGGGAGAAGGAGAGGTATTATTAGAAAAACTGATTCAAGGAGAAGATTTTAAGGATCAACGATGCTATGTGGTAGGAGAAACATCACCGCGCGATCGCTTAATTCACGAAGCACCAGCTCCCATTGAGAAAACTGCCTGCGACTACGACTATATCAATAACATCTGGCCAGAATTTGTATATTACCTCCAAGACCAAGACTTCTACATTGGGGTACAGACGAAACGCGGTTGTCCTCATAACTGTTGTTACTGTGTCTATACAGTTATTGAGGGTAAACAAGTCCGGATCAACCCTGCGGATGAAGTAGTTGCAGAAATGAAGCAACTATACAAGCGTGGTATTCGTAATTTCTGGTTTACTGATGCTCAGTTTATTCCTGCTCGGAAGTATATGGATGATGCTGTGGAGTTATTACAAAAAATCCTTGATTCAGGGATGGATGATATTCATTGGGCGGCATATATTCGTGCAGATAATCTCACTCCCCAGTTATGCGAGTTAATGGCAAAAACTGGGATGAATTATTTTGAGATTGGTATTACGAGTGGTTCCCAAGAACTTGTCCGGAAAATGCGAATGGGTTATAACTTGCGGGTAGTATTGGAAAATTGTCGAGATTTAAAAGCTGCTGGTTTTAATGATTTAGTTTCAGTTAATTACTCTTTTAATGTAATTGATGAAACTTATGAAACTATTAGGCAAACTATTGCTTATCATCGGGAACTAGAGAGAATATTTGGAGCTGATAAAGTAGAACCTGCTATCTTCTTTATAGGGTTACAACCTCATACTCATTTAGAAGATTATGCTTTTGAAAAAGACATCTTGAAACCTGGATATGACCCTATGAGTTTAATGCCTTGGACAGCTAGAAAGTTGTTATGGAACCCAGAACCTTTAGGTGCATTTTTCGGTGAAGTTTGTCTAGAAGCTTGGCAAAGAAATCCTAATGATTTTGGTCGTGAAGTTATGGCTATTTTAGAAGAAAAATTAGGTTGTGCTGAACTGAATGAAGCTTTAAGTGCGCCTATTACATCTAAGAAGGATAAAAAACAGTTGGTAAGAGTTAATTAATAATTAAAAAGGTGGGTTATTAATGCATCTTTGTTATAGAAATCGGCGTTGCTGATTTTAGGTATAAAATTCCTGAATTATTTAAGGGGAAATTAGACCTATTCCACCTATTTAAGGTGCAGAAAAAGCTTGTTTATAGCTCCTTACTCCTGACTGCTGTAGGGGCGAATGGCCATTCGCCCCTACGACTCCTTTCAAGAATTGATAATTGATAATTGATAATTGATAATTGATAATTACCTCTCCCTAAAACGGATTGGATTGAATAAAAGGAAAATAAATTCATTGTTTCTNACAGGGGGAATAAATTGCCGATAATATAAGACTTCTAGCTCTTTTGCCCCTACTACAATTTGTAAATATACCAGCGCTCATTGCTATACTATAAATTTTCATACTTACCCTAAGATTTAGATAAACCCTCCCTAATGCACACCCATTAGTTGTATCGTTCCAGTAGGGACGTTCCATGGAACCTCCCTACTGATTTCCAAACATGATTTTATTTAGGGCTTGCTGATTAAAATATCAAAGCATTTAACAAGAAATAAGGTGCCTTTTTAGGTCTGGAAAAAGTACCTAGTTTTCAGCTCTTTACAGCAGTTTTCATTTCAGTAGACCACAGTAGGGACGATTTCCTAGGTCATGCTTTGCTAGGCACATGAAACGCAAACGCGTTGGCGACAGCATTCGGAACGAAATCGCCCCTACAGGGTTTTGGTTATGACGATGTGGTTGATCCTGAAAAGCTCTGTATGCTCAAAAAGGAGGTAATTTCTGGCGCATCGTTGGGCAAAAAAATTACTTCCCTACTCCCCTACTCCCCTACTCCTTAAAAAAGACTTTTTNCATCGTTGGGCAAAAAAATTACTTCCCTACTCCCCTACTCCCCTACTCCTTAAAAAAGACTTTTTCAGCAAACCTTATTTAGTAAATGTGCTATACTACAAATTAAAGTTAAGATGGGCATTTTTGTGAGTTTTAACCTACGCTTAAAGAAGGATAAATTCAGGAAAAATAGAGCTTTAAAGTAAATTATTGTAAAAATAAACCCTAAAATCTTCACATTTTACCTGAAAATATTCACATTTTATCTTGATCCCTGTAGGAAATAATTACAAAATAATACGAGCTTCAAACAAATGTTACAACTACAGCCAACTAAGGTAAGAACGAGCTAAAGTAAAAGTGTAAAGGAAAAAAGTTTGAACAACAAAAAAGAGGTGGGATTTATGAATATTTTCAAATCTATGGAAAACACCATTGTTTACATCGCAGAAGCAATTCGTCGCATTTTTGGTCCTAGTGATGATATGTATCCAGTGATTGGTGTACAACCTTTTGAAGGAGACCCTTACCAAGGACATATTTGGGCAGATTAGTCGTTAGCTCGGAGTAATTTGGAAGATTCAGATTAATCTTAATCTTAACTACGCCCCTATTAATTGCCTCGCACACTATGCTTTTTCAGTCACGACCTGAATGAGATNCGTCGCATTTTTGGTCCTAGTGATGATATGTATCCAGTGATTGGTGTACAACCTTTTGAAGGAGACCCTTACCAAGGACATATTTGGGCAGATTAGTCGTTAGCTCGGAGTAATTTGGAAGATTCAGATTAATCTTAATCTTAACTACGCCCCTATTAATTGCCTCGCACACTATGCTTTTTCAGTCACGACCTGAATGAGATTACCTAGTCTCAAAAAGAGTAAAGGAAAAAAGTTTGAACAACACATAAACATAAAGAGGTGGGATTTATGAATATTTTCAAATCTATGGAAAACACCATTGTTTACCTCGCAGAAGCAATTCGTCGCATTTTTGGTCCTAGTGATGATATGTATCCAATGATTGGTGTACAACCTTTTGAAGGAGACCCTTATCAAGGACATAGTTGGGCAGATTAGTCGTTAGCTCGGAGTAATTTGGAAGATTCAGAATCATCTTACTACTAATCTTAACTACGCCCCTATTAATTGCCTCGCGCACTATCGTTTTTCAGTCACGACTTCAATTAGATTAGCTAGTCTCAAGCAGTCAGGAGAGGAATAGTCTGCTGTGTTGTCAGTAGAAAAACCTACTTGAAGACCAAGCTTTAGAAGTCGGGTTGAAGTAAACATTCCTTGCAAGGGACGTCTGTCTTTCAGAAAAACTCCGCTATCAGATGAAGAATATAGGTTTTTGTACTTAATACCAACAAAACCAATAAATAGACATCTCCAGAAAAGAGGGAACAGGGAACAGGGAACAGGGAACAGGGAACAGGAAGAATTAATTGATAATTTATGAATAAGAATTGATTTGATTTTTGATTTTTGGAGATGTCTAATAGTTAACAGTTCAAAACCCCATCTCTCAGTAAAGATGGGGTAAATTTGTTGCTAATAATTGGATAAAGCCAAAGTAATTGTAGACACCGTGTAGAGAGTAGGTATTATACCAGTTTGATAAATGTTTGCTACAAATAGCTAGGGTAATTTTTAGGAGTCAGGAGTCAGGAGTCAGGAGTCGCATGGGAATGGCTTTAATATAGTTTTTTAGGTCATACATCATATTTTTTGTCCAAGGGACATCTCCTGNCGTAACATTCTTTTTTCAAAATGGTATAATAAACGTTGTATATAAATATAGTCATACATAGTCAAATAATGTCAAATATCTTCGTTGATTTGTACATCCATAGCTACTAAGTATTTGACAAAATTTAATAACTCTCGACCTGATGTTTAATGGTATAATAAAATTGGCACTTAATTCAAGAGTAAATAATAATAAAAATTAATAAATGCTTTGAGCATTTATTAATTTTAACCCCTTGATTTATGAGATTAGTTGAGAGACATATTATTCAACCAACACATCGGTTTTATGCTGAAATTGACCGACTGTGTTTCTTGTCTAAAAATCTCTATAACTATGCCAATTATTTAGTTCGTCAGTCTTTTATATTTGAAAATACTTATCGTCACTATTATGACCTGCAAAAAACACTTTATACTCAAGTAGACTATAAAGCAATGCCAGCTAAAGTCTCTCAACAAATCTTGATGATAATAGATCGAAACTGGAAGAGTTTTTTAGCAGCGAATGAAGTTTATAAACAGAACCCATCAAAGTTTAGAGCTGCCCCGCGTCTTCCTAGGTATAAAAATAAAATAACGGGAAGAAATATTGTAGTTTATACAAAACAAGCCATCAGCAAGAAGCAACTTAAACAAGGAATTATTAATCCTTCTCAAACTGGGATTTATCTAAAAACCCTAGTACCTACTTCACGCTCTTAAACAAGTTCGTCTCGTCCCTAGACTTAATCATTATGTAATTGAGGTAATTTATGAAACCACTAAAAAACAATATGAGCTAGAGTCAAATCGTTGTGCCAGTATTGATATTGGATTAAACAATTTAGCTACATTAACTTTTAATCAAGCCGGAATGAAACCGCTCTTGATAAATGGCAGACCGTTAAAATCTATAAATCAATACTATAACAAAGTTAAAAGCTTCCTACAGGCTAAACTCCGGGAAAATCAATCAAGTAAGAGACTAAAAAAGCTTTGTAATAAAAGAGAATTTAAAATCAATGATTACCTTCATAAAGCATCTCGTTTGATTATTGATACTTTAATTAATCAGATGCAGAGGAACTCTGATAATTGGTCATAATGAAGACTGGAAGCAGAAGATAAATTTAGGGAAAAGAAATAATCAAAATTTTGTATCCATTCCCTATAATAAGTTAATTGAAATGTTATCTTATAAAGCCAAGATAGTAGGGATAAATATAATTATTACAGAAGAATCTTATACATCCGCATCAAGTTTTATAGATAATGATTTGATTCCAGTGTACAAGAA
>NZ_LGSU01001098.1 GCF_002260545.1 Hydrocoleum sp. CS-953
GAAGGAAGAAGGAAAAGGGAAGAAGGAGTAAATGTTGAAAAAAAGGAAAAATGATTGAGCCTTCACTCCCTTCAAATAAAGCTATAAAAATATGAAATTATCGGTGAAAAAAACTGTAGGACTTTGGTTACCAAATTCCATTTGCGCTTGGGGAAAGGAGACTAAACCCCTAGGGTCATTTCAGTTTAAAAGGGGAGGGTTTGGAGACCAAACCCCTACGGTAAAATATTACAACATAAGCGCGGATTGCTATAGTTAAAACTGCTGTAAAAAGCGTAAGTCACTAGCATAAACTCGTCGAATATCATCAATTTGGTGTAGCACCATAGCAAATCTTTCTACCCCAAAACCTGCTGCAAAACCTGTATATTTTTCCGGATCGTAACCTACTGCTTGTAAAACATTGGGGTCTACCATCCCACAACCTAATACTTCTAACCATTTGCCATTCCATTGTAAATCTACTTCTGCTGAAGGTTCGGTAAATGGGAAATAACTAGCGCGGAAACGAATTGGTAAATCTCCAAACATTTGTCGGAGGAATTCTTTAATAGTTCCTTTGAGGTCAGAAAATCTTAATCCTTCATCTACTGCCAAAAGTTCAAGTTGATGGAAAACTGCAGCATGGGTTGCATCTACAGTATCCCGACGATAAACACGACCAGGAGCAACAACTCGGATGGGAGGTTCATGTTTTTCCATGTAGCGGATCTGGACTGATGAGGTATGAGTCCGCATTAAATTTCCGTCTGGTAGGTAAAAGGTATCCTGCATATCTCTCGCGGGGTGGTCTGGCGGAGTATTCAGAGCTTCAAAGTTATAGTAGTCACTTTCCATTTCTGGACCTGTGGAGATTGTATACCCTAAACCAACGAAAATGTCAAGGGCACGGTCAATGAGGCCATTCAGAGGGTGAATTTTTCCCTGGGAGCGGTTTACCCCTGGCATACTAACATCTAAAGTTTCCGCTTGAAGTTGGGCTGCAATTTCCGCTGCTTGTAAACTGCTACGTTTTTCGTCTAGGTTGGTTTGGATAGCTTGTTTAACTTCATTGGCGATCGCTCCTACTTTTGGTCGTTCCTCTGGACTGAGTTTACCCATTGCACCGAGAATTTTGGACACTTGACCTTTTTTGCCTAGATAACTAATCCGCAAATCTTCTAAATTTTCTAGACTTTCTGCTATGGCGATCGCTTCTGTTGCTGCTTGGCGTAATTCTTCTAATTGGGTTTCTATATCACTTATCTGCATAATGGGTGAATAATATTTACAATACTTTTATTTTTGCGCAGGTTGAATACAAATTATAATTTGCAGTCTGATTTTATCATTGGAATAGATATTCTATCTATATGATTGTTCTTAATTAGGGCTGGCTGATTAAACCTGAAAGCATTGAAAGATAAAAGTTTTATGCTTTTTAAGGGCTTAAAAAGTGTCAGCTTTTTGGTCGATAGAGCTGCAAAAAGTGAGTATTTTATATCAAATCCTGATAATTATTTGATTAAATATAAGAGCCTTCAAATATAAAAGTTTTAGGCTTTTTAAGTCCTGAAAAAGTGCCAGCTTTTAAGTTGCTCAGGTTCAAAAAGTTAGTATTTTTTGCTCACTATGGTAGAAAAATTAAGGAACTATCCTTTTGACTACCTACTGTATAACTCCCATTTTCTCCTGACTCCTCCTCCTTAAGAAAAGACTTTTGAGCGCAAACCTTAGTTAGTATATCCAAGTCATTCCGACTGGAACGGAGTGGAAGGTTTGCGGAGCATTCCGGAACAGATAGCAATCTCTTATATTTAGGAGATTGTTTCCTATCGTCGCAATGACGACTATTCAAGAGGATTCTATATTACGCAAGAGTTGGGCAGAAACATCACTTTGACAATTCTTCCTTCTATCTCCTCTATAATTCTGCTGACTCCTCCCCTCACCCAACTGATTTTTCCCTATTCCCTATTCCCTATTCCCTATTCCCTTGAACATAAGTCAATTTATCATATGAAGATATATATTAGGTAATACCAGTTTTAAAAAGTATTGCTACATTAAGTTTTTTGCTAGGTAGGGGACTAGAAAGTTTAGCAATAGACAAAAATCAAGACTGAAGAATAATTTTTCCCTATACCCTGTTCCCTATACCCTGTTCCCTGTTCCCTTAAAAAAATGAAAATATTAGTTAGTAACGACGACGGCATTTTTGCCGAAGGTATCCGGAGTTTGGCTAATGGTTTAGCAGCAGTAGGCCATGAAGTTATTGTTGTTTGTCCTGACAAAGAACGGTCAGCCACAGGTCACAGTTTAACATTATATCAACCAATTCGGGCCGAAATTGTCAAATCAATTTTTGATGATCGGATAACAGCTTGGGCTTGTTCTGGTACTCCTTCTGACTGTGTAAAGTTAGCCCTATTTGGCTTATTAGAAACTAAACCAGATTTAGTATTAGCAGGAATTAATCATGGCCCAAACTTAGGAACAGATATTTTATATTCTGGTACTGTTTCTGCTGCTATGGAAGGAATAGTTGAAAATATTCCTAGCATTGCCTTGAGTTTAGGCAGTTACACTTCTAGAGAATTTGAAGTTGCTGTCAATTTTGCTCAAAGTTTCGTGCAGAAAATAGAAAACCAACCTTTACAAAATTTAATGTTACTAAATGTAAATATTCCAGCAGTCAAAGAAACAGAAATAGCAGGAGTAAAAATTACCCGTCAAGGAATCCGTAGATACATAGATATCTTTGAAAAACGAGTCGATCCGCGAGGCAAAACCTACTATTGGCTAGCTGGAGAATTGCAGGAAGATGTAGAAGAAACTAACAATGAAACCTCAGTAGAAAAATTACCAACAGATATTCAAGCAATCCGTGAAAAATATATTACAATTACCCCCTTGCAATACAATCTAACTTATGGTAAACAATTGGGCAATCTACAAAAGTGGAAAATTGATAATTTTCGTGAATAGTTAACACTAATAGAATAGAAAATAAGGCTACACTATATTAAAGAATAAGCAAGATATTTCAGATTCCAGATCGAAAAACTTTAGCTCTCTAACTGGTAATAATTGTCGTTGATTTCTCAAAAACAAATATGAACGCTCCCACATCTAAAAGTAATTATGTTACCTGCCCAATTTGCAATCGTCACAGTGTTGCAGAATCGGTAGAAATGTTTAATGGGCTATTTACCTGTCCATATTGTCATTCCCATATAGTAATAAGTTGGAGTGGCCATTATGTCAGAGACCCCTTAGCAATCCAACAACTAGATATTGGACAAATGCTTAGACAGCAAAGTAGACCTTTGGCAAGGTTACGCCGTGATTTGACTCGCCAGTATTTACCAATAGTTGCCGTGATTGGTAGTGCAATATTTTTTGGGGGAGCGATCGCCGCTTTAAGTAGGTATGATTTTAGGTTGGGTATATTTGATGGAGTATTAGAGTGGGTGCAAGAAAAAGAATTGTTTGATAATCAAAAGAGTCAGTAGTTATTGAATTTATACTATTTTTTTAAAGAATTATAAGGATAGGACTTACAGCAGTTTTCAAATTGATAAACCACAGTTTTTAAAGTAACCTTAAAGTATTTTATGGTAAGCATTCAGCCGTCAGCTAACAGCTATTGCTTTTGGTGTGAATTTAAAGCTGTATTAATTAAGCCAGAATTAAACCTTACTACAAAAGTTGTTAAAGTCTATATCCGTTAAAATCTCTCCTTAAAATCAGGGTTTTATTGCTGTTTGCGTAGCATTCCGCAGGAAGATCTGACAAGCTAATAGCTGTTTGCGCAGCATTCCGCAGGAAATGCTTACATTTTATGATTGGTTATTGCTGATTACCAAAATATTTTTTCTATTCCAATAAATTCTGCTGTAAGGACTCAATAAACTTTATTTGAGGGGTTAGTATATTTATGTTGGAAGAAAATGAAATAGTATATGAAATTTTACAGGAAAAAGATATAGAACAAACAATTAATTGTTTGGTTGATGTATTTCCTAGTGCAGAACCTATGTCAAAAGCACTTCAAGTTACACCTAGTGAGTTATATCCTTTTGCTGAGATGATTTGCCAAAAAGCTGTGGCAGAAGGATTATCTCATGTTGCTAAAGATCCTGCTACTTCAGAAGTAGCAGGGTTTATTATTTCAGAGCATTTATCAAATGAGTCAGAGGAAGAAGTACATAAAAATATTCCTCAAAAATTTGAAGTTTTTTCCCAAGTTTTAAAAGAGCTACATGAGCAGTACGAGATGGAAAAAAAACTCGTCAATAGCAAGATATTTCATATCTTTTTATTAGGAGCTAGAGAAAAATATAGAGGCAGAAAAATTGGCAATAAATTACTTGAAAATAATCTCAAGATGGCAGCTCAAGCAGGCTTTTCCCAAGCAATAGTAGAAGCTAGTGGAAAGATATCGCAGCACATTTGTCGGAAGTATGGTTTTGAGGATAGAGTTTCTTTAGATTATTAGACTTATGAATATAAAGGGGTTAAAGTATTTGAGGAAATCAAGGAGCATCAAAACTGTATTTTAATGGAAAAAGCATTGATAATGAATAATGGATAATGGATAATGGATAATTGATAATTAGAGCTTGCTGATTAATTTTCAAAGCATCGACAGACAAAGGTTTTAGGCTTTTTAAGGTCTAAAAAAGTGCCAGATTTTCACTCTAAAACTCTCAAAAATCTAGTATTTGTAGGTAGGTTGAATTATCCGTACAATAGCAATGGAAATTCAAAATAGTGAGAAGCTCTTGAAAATTGGCTTCTGGATTATTTTTCATATTTTTTATTTTACAGCGCTTTTCAGATTGATGAACCACATCGCCATAACCAAAACCCCGTAGGGACGTTGCATGCAACGTCCCTACTGTGGTCTAGTGAAATGAAAACCGCTGTAAGGGATTTGCAACTTAATAAAGTACCAATTATTAATAAATAAAAAAAGCCTGTGTCTGTCCGAAACGAGGCGGTGATATTAGACTCAACCTTAATCGGAAACAGTCAACCTAGCCGACGCAATCTCTACTCTATAAATTAGCTGGTAGTCTATTTTTTTGCTAGTCCCTAACCTTTATTTATGCCGACCTACTTAAATTTATAATTAGAGATAGTTTTCATTATCAATAATCAATTATCAATTACCAATTACTTCCCTTGCCTTCTCTTGTTACTAACGCCCATCCTTTGACAGTATTCAAAACCTGAAAATTCTCTAGGGGAAGATTATTTAGAGTTGATGCTTCAACTAATAGATAGGGTTGAGGTAAATTTTGCCATTCCTGTTGAATTTTATTTGGTCCAACACGCTTAATTAGGCGATCGCTATAAAAATTTAAAGAGGGGCGGTCTCTAGTATCAAAAGAATAAATAATCTGACCGGGGGATGTATTTTTCTGAATCATTTCTCCGACTGGTTTGACAAGATAATCTTCTTCCAGTTCCCATATCCAATGAGGGGAGCTAACAAACATTAGTAGAGAAAGATATGTTCCCCAAATTAAGATTGACAAAAACTGACGGTCTTGTTGGTTTAATAGTAGAGTTCCCATTGTCATTGTCAAAGCAACAGCGACAGAAATTAACTGTAACTCTAAATTAGGTTTTGCCAAATTTGACTCTGCTAGATGAAAAGCACCTCCAAAGTAAAGACAAGCAACCCAAGCAATTAAAGCTAGTAGTGCAAATAAAGCTACGACCAAACGATGATAAACAGTGGGAATACCCCAGGGATGGTTTGCACTATCCCCCTCAGTTGGGAGATATTCATCAGTAGAAAACTGAAAGTATCCTAAATCTAATGGAAATTGATGCCAAATTTCTGTTAAATAACTACCCACTGCTAAAGCAAAAGTTGGATAAATAGGCAATACATACCAGGGAAGTTTAGTATTCATCAGGGAAATAGCTAATAAATAGACTCCACTCCAAACCAAAACTAATTTTCCCCAACTCAAATTACGATTTTTCCAACTTAAATATAATCCTGGCAACCAGAATAATTGCCACGGGAAACTATACTCAATAATTTCCAATAAATAATACCAAATAGGTCCGTCGTGACTACCTACAGGTTGCCAAATACGTTTGAGAGATTGATGGAAAAAGTTGGCATGGAAAAATTCAATACCGTAATGGAAAAATTGAGCTGTGTACCACAGAAAAACTGGCAGCATACCTAATAGGATACCACCCCAAAAATATTTACTATTTAATAGTCGAGGAGTATCCCACAAGAGAAACAAAAAAGCGATCGCTCCTAAAAGTAATCCTAAAATAATTCCTTTAGTGAGGGAAACTAAAGCAAAACTAATTCCGATAGCGAGAGAATAGCGGAGGTTGTAGCGGGAGCGCAACACACACCAAATCATCAATAAAAAAAAACAAAGTACCGCTCCATCCAACATTGCTAAACGTCCGTGTCGGACTACGGGTAGCAAAGTTAAGTAAACCAAAGCGGTAAAAATTGCCGGAGTGCGGGGGCGAAATAATTCTCGACTAACGCAATAAATTAAGGGTACAGAAAATGCGGTTAATAAAGCAGGAGATAAACGAGCGGTTAATTCACTAACTCCTGCAATTTTATAGACAAAAGCGATAGACCAATGTATTAATGGTGGTTTATTAAAATAGGGGGTATTGTTAATAGTAGGATAAAGCCAATTCCATTTTTCTCGGCTAATTTCTCTCGCTACTTGGGCAACTATTCCTTCATCCCAATCTCGTAAAGGTAATGTTCCTAAATTAGTATAGAAA
>NZ_LGSU01001099.1 GCF_002260545.1 Hydrocoleum sp. CS-953
GTCTTTAGTTTACTAAAACCATGTTCTGATATATTAGTATATCGAATCTTAGCTCAAAAAGTTAAAAAAGGCGATTTAAAATTAGTTTACTCTTGTAATACTAAGCCGCCTTGGTGTAAATCTTGTCCTAAATGTGCTTATGTTTATTTGTCCTATATGGCTTATCTAACTCCAGAACAGGCAAATGAAATTGAACAAGTTTTAAACAAAGAAAATCTTTTTGATAAACCCGATATACAGCTTTATTATCGACAACTAATGGGGCTAGAAGATCATAATGCTTTTGAATGTGTGGGGGAAATTGAAGAGACCAAAATTGCTTTAGAAAAATGTCTGGAAAAAGGATTTACTGGTAAGGCAATTGATTGCTATATTCAAGAAGCACGTTTAGATAGAGATAAATATCACAATTTATGGAAAAAATATCAGCAATTGGATTTATCTTATCAGCGTATGCCACCAAAATTGATGGAAATTTTGATTCAAGAATGTCAGGAATTGGAGAGATTGTAATTAGAGGAGGTAGGGTGGGAGAGGAAAAAAAATTAACATGAATAAGGAAGTGATTGAATAGAATTTAAAATTATTATAGCCAATTCTGAAAACTGTTGGCTTGACAATTCTATTCTATTTATAATAGAAGATAAAGTGTACACGATTACCAGAAAAATAATACAGAATGACCAATACAACTAACTTATCTAACTCTGAGATACTTACAACCAATCCTTTGTCACCAGAGCAGATTAATAGGTATCATCAAGATGGATTTATCATTATTCCTAGCTTTTTTAATCGTCAAGAAATCGAACCTCTATATAAAGCCTGTGTTGAAGATACAAAACTACAAGAAAATGAGACAAGTTTTCTAGACATTGACGGAAATATTTGTCGATTTACTTATTTTATGGAAACACAGAATACTTTATTAGGAAGCATTCCTCGATTAGCGAGAATGGTGGATGCAGTTGAAACTCTCTTAGGAGGGAAAGAATGCTATCACTGGCACTCAAAAGTAGTGAGAAAAGAACCTCATTCCCAGGGCTACTTTAACTGGCATCAAGGCTACGGAGCTTGGTATTATGATGGCTGTTTATTCCCTGATTTTGTAAGCACTTTTGTTGCTGTCACTTCAGCAACTAAAGAAAATGGTTGTGTTCAAGTGTTGAAGTCATCCCATTTGCTTGGTCGAATCGATCATATTAATAGTCGTGGAAATATGATAACCGATCCAGAAAGAATGGAGGTAATTCTCAAAAAACTGGAATTAGTCTATTGTGAGATGGAACCAGGGGACATATTGATTATGCACGGTAATACACTTCACTATTCGGAAAATAATCAGACCGATCATCCTCGAGTCCTTGTTGTTAGTCATTACAACTCTGCTGACAATGAGCCATACGATTTAGAAGGGGCTGAAATTCTTCGGTATCGGCCATTGAAGAAATTACCTGACTCTTGGCTCCAAGATAAAAAATATGATTCAGTATTCATAGACAAAGATTTTTTTAACCAGCAAAAAACTGACGATGCCGAGTTATACGCTGGAGTAGGAAATCTTGAAAAAAGGTACTCTAGGCTTCCTAATACTAGAAAAATTAACGAAATGCCATAGAAAAATGTTTTGAACGGGGATTTACCGGTGAGATAATTGACTGCTATTTGCCCAAAGCTCGCTTAGAAGAAACTAGATACATCTAGTTGCAGAAAAGGTACTCGCAACTAGATGTATACTATCAGCCTCAGCCAAAAAAATTGATGAAAATTTTGATAGATGAATGTCAAAAATTAAATTAATAGGACTTACACATTGACGCTATTGCTGGAGTTTTTTCGCGCCACTGTGACGCATCAAGGCACTATATCTATATATAGATCCTTTGCGCAATTTAATTTGTATTTCTTGATTTTGAACAACTAAAAAATAGAAATTTTCAATGAACACTACAATAACTTTAAATGATAATTTTCTTGAAGTCCAAGGCAAACGTTTCCACTATATTTGGTTGCGACAAAATTGCCTATGTCCTGATTGTCGGCATCCTACTTCTTTCCAGGGGTTATTCGATATCAGCGATCTCTCCTCACCGCCAGAACCTTTATCTGTAGAGGAGAAGAATGGAGAAATTGAAATTATTTGGAAAGAAGAACCACCTCATAAAAGTATATTCCCTGTCTCCTGGCTGCTGAATCATGCTTACGACCCCTCGCCTCAGCAGCCCGAAGAACAAAAAATTCTATGGGATCGGGCTTGGTTAGATGCTCATCCACCCAAAAAGTACGATATTCATTCCTGTCCTGAAGATGTTTGGATGAGTCAGCTTTTTACATTAGGTTTTACTGTACTCAAGAATATCAATCCTGACAATTTAGATGATTTCATATCATCCATTGGACCGATTCATGCAACAGAATACGGACGATTCGGGGAATTAAAAGCAATGCCAAACAGCACAGATATTGGGCAGTCGCTTACAGGTCATGCGTTGGCACTTCACACTGATCGATGCCACGTCCACGAGCCGCGTCTAGTACAGGTTCTATATTGTGTAGACAACAATGCTTCTGGCGGCGAATCGTTACTTGTTGATGGCTTTCGTATTGCTACAGATTTTCACCAGAATCATCAAGACTACTTTCAGATTTTAGCAAAAACCCCTTTGCAGTTTCAGGATTTTGACCCAATGCGAGGGTATTTTTTCTCCCGCAAAACCCCAATTCTAGAACTAGACTGGGAGGGTAAAGTTGCTGGAATCTACTTTAGTCGCAAGACTTGTAATTGGAATATACCTTTCGATGAACTAGAAGCTTTTTATGAAGCATATTCAGCTTTTTGTCGTTATTTAAAAGATCCAATTTATGAATACCGCTTCCGTCTTGAACCTGGAGACTGTTTGCTAGCACAGAACTTTAGGATAATTCACGGACGAACAGCTTACGATCCGCTATCGGGACACAGACATCTTAGATGGGCTACTATTGCTTGGGATTACATCAACGCTAGGCAGAACTTTGAGATGCTTAAACACCTGTACTTGATGGAAAATTAACCAATTTAGTCACGAAAAATTAACGATATAGTGAGAGTATTAACTTAATCAAAAAATAACGATATAATGCCCTGAAAAAACATACTATTAAGCAGTAACTTAAGAATAAAGAAAAACATGATCGATAACAAATGATTACTTTAAATCACAATATAGAGCGTGACTATTGCATTTTAGTTAGTCCTAATAATCAACGTCCTCAAGCACATCTATAATACTTTTAAGATTCAAGATATGATTCCTGTTTTTACTTTGCCTCTACTTCCAGAAGATTCAGAAGTTATCCTAGATTTACAAAGTATTTTACATCAAGTTTACGACCAACGACGCTATAATTTAATAATTGACTATCAACAAAAAATTATTCCTGCTTTATCAAAAACTGATACAATTTGGGCAGCAAATATCTTGAACAAACAAGGGTTAAGATAAATTTGTACTAAAACTTGAACTAGGGAAACTGACCGTCTAAAAGTATGAAGCTAAAATTGTCTTTACTTATCTATAATCTGGTACTCCTAAAGATAACTCAAGCAATCAAAAATTCAGCTATTTTTACACAATCAAATTAGGCAGTAGATTAGTAATAATGTATAAAACTCAAGCAACAGATACAACCATAGAAACTGAAAAAATTTGGTTCGACCTCATAGGAAAAATACCCATAGAAACCAGAATAATGCAATATCACAGGGCATCCATTCAATCTCAATAAATTTGGTGGAATTTATTTAAACAACAACATGATAATCTAACAAATAAACAACTAAAAATAGAGTATATCAAATTAAAACTAGGAGAGAAATATTGCTCAATAAATAAACTTATTAACACAGATTTTATGATTGCTTCTGAAATTGATTTAGCCCTGAACCTTGGTGAAATATTAGATAATTTAAACATTCCTTACTACTTAAGTCGTGGTCTGGCTAGTTCGTTTTGGGGAGAACGGAGACAAACAGAAGATGCTGATATTGCAATTATTTTAGAACCAGATAAAGTAGAACAATTAATAACAGCATTATCAACAGAATTTTATCTGAGTGATACTGCTATAGATGATGCTCTGAGAGGTCGGACTAATAGCTTTAATGTCATTCATACAGCATCAGCTATTAAAGCAGATATTTATCCTATTAAACAGTCTAATGATTTTGAGTTATCGGCTATGTCTCGCCGAAAACAAGTTAAACTTTTTTCGGGGAATAAATCTATTTATATTACTTCTCCTGAAGATATTATTTTACATAAATTAATATGGTACAAAATTGCAGATAATTACTCTCTAAAACAATGGCGCGATATTTTGGGTGTAATTAAAGCCAGACGCAAAATATTAGATTTTGACTATTTGAGGTTGTGGAGCAGTCAGCTCAAACTAACTCCAGAATTAGACAAAGCTTTGGATGAAACTACTTTAGCTTAATATTTTCCCAAGTATTGATACTGGGTTTAAAAGCAAGTATTCTGTAGAAACTAAATCTAACTTATCTAGCTATATTTTACGGTAAAATAAATCATCAATAAAATTTAGCTAAAATTATTTATACAGTTTTAGCTAAAATTATTTATACAGTTCTCTCGTTCAGTAAATTGTAATGACAACAACTCTAGCTACTCCCGATACTTCCTTAGCAACTATTCAAGCTGCTTTACCCATCGATCCACAACCTTATATTGTAGGCGATCGCCCCACCGGATTAGTTGTAGTAGATGTACTTAATGGTTTTTGTACTGTTGGGTTTGGCCCATTAGCACCCCAAGAACCAGATGAACAAATTGCTACAATGGTGTCGGAAAGCGATCGCCTAGCTCGAACTTTTGTCGAAAGAGGTTGGCCAGTTTTAGCTTTCCTAGATACCCACGAACCAGGTAAACCAGAACCCCCTTATCCTCCACATTGTGAAAAGGGTACAGGAGAAGAAGAACTTGTTCCTGAACTTAAATGGTTACACGATAACTCCCTAGCAACATTGGTTCCCAAAGACTGCATCAATGGATTTATCGGTTCCATTGACGTTGATACTCAAAGTAATGTATTGTTGAACTGGATTAATAATAATAAGCTGGAGAGCCTAGTTGTAGTAGGAATTTGTACTGATATCTGTGTAATGGACTTCGTTGTTACTATTCTGTCAGTCCGCAATCATGGTTTAGTACCTACTTTAAAAGATGTTGCTGTATATGATAAAGGTTGTGCTACTTTTGACCTGACAGCAGAAATGGCTGCCGAGCAAGGTTTACCCAAAACCGCTATTCATCCACAGAAAGTATCTCACCATGTAGGGTTATATACAATGGCTGAACGTGGTGCATTTATTGCTTCTACTATTAATCTAGAGGCTAATTAACATTATAAAAGCAGGATTTTCAATTTAATAATACTGAATTTTTAGACCTCAACTCAAATCCTGCTTTTCTCAAGATCAGGGAAGTGAATAATTTTAAAAGCTCTGTTGAGAAAATCAGGGTCAAAATAGCAACGTACTTTGAAAATAGAGGATAAAAAATTTATGAATACTCGATTAGCAATTGTCACAGGTGCCGGTGGTGCTGTTGGAGGTTCCTACCTCAAACATTTTTTAAAAGCAGAAAATACAAAATGTGTCGCTCTTTCCCGGAGCAATTTAGAAGCAACCGAAGTTATCCAATTTAAAGTCGATCTGCTAGATGAAAACAAAACTAGGGAAGCTATTGAACAATTAGACCTTAGTGGAATTTCCGATCTCATACTGGTACATGGCGTAGGTAAATTCAAGTATGAAGATTTAGAATCTCTGCCCCACCTCAACCAAGATCCGCACAAAATAGATAATGAAGTATTCTTATCAAACTACCATACTTTTGTCAACGTTGTCAATCCCTTGGTAGAAAAACTTACTAAAGAACATCAGGGCGGGCAGAAAATAACCCTCGCCCTTTGTGGTTTTGGTTCTATTAGTGATAAATATAAAATCCCGTTTTGGCGTTCTTATACCTATGCTAAAGATACTTTACGCCAATATATCAAAGATTTAGCCAAGTCAGAAGAGTGGAAAGGGTTAATTCGGGGACGTTTTATTAATGTTAGTACCACAGATACAGGTAATGAAAATAAATTACGTCCTAATGTAACAGTTGAAGAAAAACAATATTGGTTAAAACCTGAAAAAATTGTAGCTCAATCTATGCCAGTTATTGAAAGTTTACAACCTTTATGGCAAGAAATAGATGTTTATGAAATTTTGCCAGGATTTAATCCAGAAGAATATTACAACGACTATCAGACTATTAAACAAAAATGGGAGCGTCAGATGGGTTTGGTAAATGCTTGATCTAGACTTTGACTTTTACTCATGAGAAAATCAGCGACCAATTAGGAAAAAGTTTTAGTATTTGTGGGTGAAGTATTACCGAAAAATTAAGGTATAAAATCTCTCTATTCATGGAGCGAAAAGAAAAAAAATTCCTTTTAGCCAATCCTCTTCTTATCAAGAAGAGGTAATTATTAATTATTAATTATTTAATAGGTTTTCGTGACTCCTCAATCATACGATAATTACTTGGACTCTATACTAAGATAAATTTTGTTTTAAGTATGGCCACAAGCACCTTGGGTTGAATTAAATTAGTAATGGCAATTTATTTTTACTAAACTACGATGAGCCATATAACTTAAATTTATCAAGACGATTATTTCATAAAAGAAAAAAAGTATAAAATAAAGTAGCTGAATCAGAAGAAATCAATTATAATATCTCTAATAT
>NZ_LGSU01000011.1 GCF_002260545.1 Hydrocoleum sp. CS-953
AAAGGGGAGGCTTTAAACCAGAATATTTCGGTAAGAGATTATATCATGGTATAATCTACATATTCCATATTGATACAATAATAGTGGTTTTCATTAACATAGAATACAAATATCAGAGCTGTAACTTATCAAATTTAAACATACTTATCTTTTTTTTGTAATCTAGCTTTGTGAAAACCGCTAGAAATTATCCAGGTTATATAGGTAAAATTTTATGAATGTTAATCAAAATACTCCCAAATCTCCCACTAAAATTTTAGTTGTTGAAGACGAGCTAATTGCAGCAGAAAATATTGCTAGAAATCTTAAAAAATTAGGATATGAAGTAATTGGAATTGTAGACTCTGGTGAAGAAGCTATTCAAGCTGCGACAGAAAACCATCCTAATTTAGTGCTAATGGATATTATGCTTCAAGGAGATTTAGATGGTATCGAAGCTGCTGGACATATTCGGTCTGAATTAAAAATACCTGTTATTTATATGACTGCTTATGCAGATGATGATACATTGGGGCGGGCAAAATTAACCGAACCTTATGGTTACTTAGTCAAGCCATTTAAACCTCAAGCTTTAAGAACTACAATTGAGATTGCTCTGCAAAAACATCAAAGTGAACAAGTAGTAGAATCATCCTATATTAAGGAAATTGAAGAGGTAAAAAATCAGCTCGATCGGTTAACAAATCAAGAGGAGATAACTTCTTTTACAAATCGGATCGTCCTATCAGATAAGTTTGCTAAAGTTGTTAGTAAAATCGACAATTTTCAGGAAAAAAAATCTCAACCAGACAAAGATTGTACGCCAACTATTCCTGTAGTTTGTTTAGGTATTAATCGCTTCAAGCGCATCAATAATTTAGGATACGAGTGGGGCGATATATTAATTAAATCTATAGTTAAAAGAATTAATAAATTTATTAGTAAAGGCAGTATTATTGCTCGGTTAAATACAGATGAGTTGGTAAT
>NZ_LGSU01000110.1 GCF_002260545.1 Hydrocoleum sp. CS-953
CTATAGTTTTAAACGCTATATAGACAGTCTCTGGGTAAGTCCTATTATATGACTATATTTATTTACAAACTTTATTATACTTAGGGTATGTCATCAATTAGAAGTTATAAGCTTTGTAAGTCAAGGTCTTTATCATTTGGAGTCCTTTCAAGACCAAAAACTAAAAACTCTTGCTAGATAACATTTGCAGATTTAATTGATGACACGCTCTAGTATATGCTCATACAAACCTGTTTTTTGATTATTTTTTCCCGAAAAAGTTCAGCAACTCTCGATTCACTGTGTGGGGTACTTCTTGCTGAATCCAATGACCACAGTCAGGGATAACTTTTAACCAGAAAGGAGCAGCAATTAATTTGTCTAAACCTTCTGTAAGTTTTTGACTTAAAAAATAATCTTCTTTACCCCATAAAATTAAAGTAGGTGCTGTAACTTTTTCTGGCTTAGGGTTAAAGTTTTTTAGCCAATTTTGAGGCAAAAGAAATTGACGATAGTGATTAATTGCAGCGACTAAAGCTCCTGGTTTCTCCAAAGCTGCTTGATAAATCTGAGTAATTTCAGTAGTAAAAGCACTTTTACGAATTGCTTGTCCTTGAAAAATTCCTTTGATAAATTCTCTTAAGTTTTGCTGGATTAGCCATTCTGGAATTCCTGGAACTTGAAAAGCTAATATATACCAACTTCTGCGTATTTGATCTACATTTCCTGCCAATTCTTGAATTAATTTTTGTGGATGAGCTGCATTCAAGATTGCTAGACGGTTTAAGTATTCAGGAAATTTTTGAGCTAGATGCCATGCGATCGCCCCTCCCCANTTGATAAATTCTCTTAAGTTTTGCTGGATTAGCCATTCTGGAATTCCTGGAACTTGAAAAGCTAATATATACCAACTTCTGCGTATTTGATCTACATTTCCTGCCAATTCTTGAATTAATTTTTGTGGATGAGCTGCATTCAAGATTGCTAGACGGTTTAAGTATTCAGGAAATTTTTGAGCTAGATGCCATGCGATCGCCCCTCCCCAATCATGTCCAACAATATGTGCCTTAACATAACCTAAACGTTCAATTAGTCCCCGAATGTCAGCAGCTAAAGTATCTAAGTCATAACCATTATCTGGTTTATCGGAATCATTGTAGCCTCGTAAATCTGGAACTACAACCTTAAAATGACGTGCCAATGCCGGCATTTGATACCGCCAAGAATACCAGAATTCTGGGAAACCATGAAGGAGTATGACTAATTCTCCCTCACCTTGAGTAACACAATGTAGGCGAATATTATTGGTGTCTACAAAGAAATGTTGCCATTGAGATTCTAGAAGACTCATAGTTTGCAATCAACTCTCCTATCTTGCCAGACCGCTCTATACTTTGTTAGTAGTAATTTGTGTCCAGCTAATGTTAAATTTTTAACTTATCTATATCTATAGATTAACATCCGGTTAAGCCACATTGTCAGATTAATAGACAAGTAGCTTTTTCTATCTTGGTTACAGCAATTATTAGGTTGCCAATTTTTATACCTAATAGGACTTACCCAAAGAAACCCGGTTGCTAGGAAAAGTTATTTGTTTGAAAAATATGGATATATGAAAAAAATCGGTTTCTCGATTCCCATCCCTGAGTCCTGACTTAGTTGTTCGTACAAAAGTTTACTCAAATAGCTTTTCAGCTTGTACCAATTTCAAATACCTTAATTGGGTAGAGCTATAAATAATTCTATCAATTATCAAAGGCAAAAAAAATCATCCATTACCCTTGATTGATTCTTGAGTTTTTCTTGTAGAGAATGTATATGTATAGGGTTTGCTAAATAAATACTTTTTGTTGAGGTAGGGAGTAGGGAGTAGGGAGTAGGGAGTAGTTAATAATCAGGAAAAATAGGAGTTATACAGAAGGTAGTCATAAAGTATAGCAAGAGTGATTTTTCTGCAGAGCGTCATCCCAATATTCTAGGTTTTTGAGGCTCAAGGACTGAGAACCAAAGTATTTCAGACTCAAAAAGGCTAATACCTTTATCTGTCAATGCTTTGATATTTAATCAGCCAGCCCTATATAGTATTTTCAAATGATATGTAAATCAAAATTTAGTTTTCGGCATTCTTTTTTGGTTATCACAGATTGGTGTGACTAATCCATTAAGACCTCCAGCGATTGTCACTCGCCGAGCAACTTTTGAACGCTTGGGAGGCTATA
>NZ_LGSU01001100.1 GCF_002260545.1 Hydrocoleum sp. CS-953
AAGTAATATCACAACCTATTCCATGTAACTCTGGTACAGTGATTCTATGTTAGATTTGCTCAACAAGAATGAAACCTTAATTCCATACATTAAAAACTATTTAAAAAGCTACTGCTAAGTAGGTGAGCATAAATAAACGCAATATAGTATTTCTCAGGCTAGTGAGGTAAAGTGCTGGATATCCCTATAACCCCCTGAAAAAGACAGGATCAATTTATTCTCACTAGAGAAAAAAGGAGGATGGGGGTGGGGAGTTTGGAAAATGTGGGAACTACAGGATCTTAACAAAGTATAGGGTTTTCATTAATGGATAATGGATAATGGATAATTACCTCTCCCTTTTAGGGAGATGATTGACACTTAACAGGAAAAGATTTATTTTTTTCCCCTTGAAAGGGGAGGCTTCAAGGCGTCAATTATCTAATTATTTAATTGCTTAATTATTAATTATTTCGGTAAATATTCTCTGACGACAAAGAATTATCCCTGCCTTTTTCAGGGGGACTTGCAAGTCCCCCTGAAAAATAGATCGTTGATGTACTTAACGCCACTATATTATAGGGCGGGTTTTGAGTGCTAGATAGTTCTTGCGTCAAGCCTTTCGATTAAACCTGCCCCTACAATTTTTTTAAAGTTTGGTAGTTGTGGATAGTAATGGCAGAATAGGAAAAAGCAATTCCTGCCTGCGGGTACAGGAGGAAGATGCTCCCACTGTTCTCGTAACAAAAATAATTACAATGCACCACCACCAGGAAATGTTTTTGGAGGGTTACTCATCAATTGCCTTTACAAAAACATAGGTCACTAATCCGACGGCTCCCCTATCTGTAGGTAGGGCCGTTTCATTCTTGGTTAAGGCTCCAGGGGAGCAGGGGAGAATTTTCCACAAGGGTATCCAGGATTTTCCCCAAATTTATCCCTTAATAATTTTGGTGTGGCAATTGATTTTTCACAAATTCAGTTGATTTGACCAAGATTATGCAGAGAGCTTTTCCCTACCTCCACCCCGAAAAATCTACCGTTTTTCGTAACTTTTCCCCAAATTCGGGTAATGGTGTCCCCAATTCTCATTCATATCAATTATTTATTTGACTTTGAAACAGCCCTGCCTATCAGTAGGGGCGAATGGCCATTCGCCCCTACTGACTTTTGACTTCGTTAACAAACTGGTATTAGGCCCAACTGAGAAAAAATGATAATCTGAATTATTATAAGTTGAGCTTATCTTGTTATTTAAGATACATATTTATATTTTTCAACAAATATCTTTACAAAGTTTTACACAATTTAGTAATATTAAATAAATAAAGGTAAGTATTTGTTCTCACTGTTATGATGGCAACTCAATTTCCCTGGCTCACCACTATAGTCCTACTGCCCCTTCTGGCAGCCCTACTTATACCGCTCATACCTGATAAAGACGGAAAAACCATGAGATGGTATGCCCTCGGCGTAGGTATCATAGACTTTGCCTTAATGTGCTACGCTTTCTGGAATCACTACAACCCCAGCGACTCCGGTTTTCAACTCGTAGAAAAATATGCTTGGCTCCCTCAAATAGGTTTAAGTTGGGCAGTATCAGTAGACGGTTTATCTATGCCACTGGTACTCTTAGCTGGTCTAGTCACAACACTTTCAATGTTCGCGGCTTGGCAAGTAGACTACAAACCACGTCTTTTTTATTTCCTGATGTTGGTCTTGTACTCTGCCCAGATAGGAGTGTTTGTTGCTCAAGATATAATGTTACTCTTCATTATGTGGGAACTAGAATTGGTTCCTGTCTACCTACTCATCTCAATCTGGGGTGGTAAGAAACGTCGTTACGCTGCAACAAAATTCTTGCTCTACACAGCAGCAGCTTCTATATTTATTCTCGTGGCAGCTTTGGGAATGGCCCTCTACGGTGGCGGCAATATTACCTTTGACATGGTGGAGCTAGGTCTGAAAGATTATTCACTAGCTTTTGAACTTCTAATGTACGCAGGATTACTTATTACTTTTGGAGTTAAGTTAGCTGTTTTCCCTCTACACACATGGCTACCTGATGCTCACGGCGAAGCTTCTGCACCTGTCTCAATGATTCTTGCTGGTGTATTGTTGAAAATGGGTGGATATGGATTAATTCGCCTTAACTTAGAAATGCTCTCTGATGCTCATGTTTACTTTGCTCCCGTCCTGGCAATTCTAGGTGTTGTTAATATCGTTTACGGTGGTTTAAATTCTTTCGGTCAATCTAACATGAAGCGCCGTTTGGCTTACTCTTCTGTTGCTCACATGGGTTTTGTCTTGTTAGGTATTGCTTCCTTCACTGACTTGGGAGTAAGTGGCGCTCTACTACAAATGATTTCTCACGGTTTAATTGCTGCGGTATTATTCTTCCTCGCAGGTGTAACTTACGATCGCCTCCACACTTTATCATTAGACGAAATGGGTGGTCTTGGTCAAGTAATGCCAAAAATATTTGCTCTATTTACAGTTAGCGCAATGGCATCCTTAGCTCTTCCTGGAATGAGTGGTTTTGCTAGCGAACTAATGGTATTTGTCGGTGTAACTAGCAGTGATGTTTACAGCTCTGTTTTCCGTACTGTGACAGTTTTCTTAGCAGCAGTTGGTCTGATATTGACTCCTATCTATCTACTCTCCATGTTGCGTCAAATGTTCTACAGCACTGGTCAAGCACCAGCTTGTCTCCTCAAAGATACTCCTTATGAAAATGAAATTCTAGATGAGGCTGTTTGCTTCGGTACTAACTGTGTGTTACCTGCGAAAGCTGTTTATACAGATGCTAAACCAAGAGAAGTGGCGATCGCTGCTTGTTTCCTAGCTTTGATTATCGGAATTGGTTTATATCCTAAGATGGCAACTGGAATGTATGACGCGAAGACAGTTGCGGTAAATACTCAAGTACGTCAATCATACACTTTTGCTAAAGCTAATCCTCAATTGTTTGCTGAACGTCCTTTCTTGCCCAGAATTCCTGAGTCTGAAGTATTATCTGTTTCTGGTGTGTTTAAATAAGATGGCGATCTGGATTTAGTAATTAGGTTTTATCGGAATAATAATTAATAGTAGGGACGTTCCATGGAACGTCCCTACTTTGGTTTACAGCGGTTTTCATTTAAGGAGTCCAGTAGGGTGCGTTAGACGGCTTAAGTTCAGACCATTTTAACTTCCCTGGCGGGAAGTCCCGCGCTCTCCGGTGGGGGAGCGTCATAAAGGAAAGCCAGGGCCAAGATTCGGATACCTCCACAAGCTAAACGTTCATAAGCCGCAAGACATGCTAGGTACATTTTGTTATTGTAAGCGTCATCACAGGGGGAGGACATCACCTCTGTTAAAAAAGCGGTCAGTTTTTGCTGACTGAAGAATCCCGCTTTGTCGCGAATATAGCAACGTCGGGAGTATGTCAAGTGATTCAGCAATCCGTCGTAACGCACCATTTTACCTGCGTTACGCTTTGCTACTAGACTTTCAGTTTGTTCCTAATATTGATATTTGACTATCTAGCCTAGTTGCAGATAAACCCAAACTTAACTCCTGTCGAGACGTTTGTACAATTGGTTGACGAAATGATAATTCGTAAGTATTAGAATTTGATTCAATATCGAGTCTTTCAAAGGGTGATTCTATGACTTCGTTATCTCGATGACGGTAAAATAGTTCGATACGACCATTACTGGAGTTGACAGGAATAGAATAAGATACTTCTATGGTGTCGCTGCCATCGGTATTGGTGTAGAGAGTATTCAAACTGTCACCAAAACCTGTAATATTCCCATGAGCTACTTCTACTCCTTGCCGAAATGTTCCCACACTTGGCGCTCTGCCGTTATTACTAATAGTTGCTATTTGCCAGGGGTTTGCTGTGATAACTTCTACCTCTAATATATTTGTATCTGGGCGCACTCCGGCTGAGAGTTCCGCTGATATCGTTTTGATATTGGGGTCTAGTTGTAATAGTTGTAGGGCAGAAAATAGTTTTTCTTGGTTGAGGGGAGCGGTGGTTGCTTTTTTTAACCTACTTTTGATAGACCACAGTAGGGACGTTGCACAGGCAAAAATGCGTTTTCCGTTCCGGAATGCTCCGCTTTCCATGTCGGCGACAGCCGTTAACGGAGTTATGCGCCAGCAAAACATATCGCGCAGCGAAACGTCCCTACAGGGTTTTGGTGACAACTATGTGGTTTATTGACCTGAAAACTGCTGTAACCTAAGTTCAAAAAGCTGATAGCTTAATGCTAATAGCTAGTTAACTTTTTTCTCCCATGGCGATCGCACTTCTTTTAAGAACTCATATTACAGCGGTTTTCATTTTAGTAGACCACAGTAGGAACGTTGCATGCAACGTCCCTACAAGGTTTTGGTTATAGGGATGTAGTTCATCAATTTGAAAACCGCTATAAGTCCTCTTCTATAGATTTGCTATCTTTGCCAATAGTTGGGTTGAGGAACGAAACCCAACCTACATTGACTAATAGCTAATTAACTGTTTTCTCCCATGGCGATCGCACTTCTTTTAAGAACTCATATAAGTCCTCTCCTTCTATCACTTCTTTTTCTAAAATTTGCTGAGAANTAGGGATGTAGTTCATCAATTTGAAAACCGCTATAAGTCCTCTTCTATAGATTTGCTATCTTTGCCAATAGTTGGGTTGAGGAACGAAACCCAACCTACATTGACTAATAGCTAATTAACTGTTTTCTCCCATGGCGATCGCACTTCTTTTAAGAACTCATATAAGTCCTCTCCTTCTATCACTTCTTTTTCTAAAATTTGCTGAGAAATATTTTCCAATAAATTACGATTATGATTCAAAATATCTAATGCTTGCTGATGAGCTTTTTCTACAATTTCTTTTACTTCATTATCTATTGCTTCTGCAGTTTTTTCACTCACTAAACGACGGGGATTAACTCCTTCATTACCTAAAAATCCTCCTTGACTACGCCGTTCATAAGCCAAAGGTCCTAACACTTTACTCATACCATAAGTTGTTACCATTTGTTCGGCAAAATCAGTTGCTTTTTGTAAGTCTCCCGAAGCTCCAGTCGTGATATTTCCAAATACAATTTCCTCCGCAGCACGACCTCCTAAAAAAGNCACTAAACGACGGGGATTAACTCCTTCATTACCTAAAAATCCTCCTTGACTACGCCGTTCATAAGCCAAAGGTCCTAACACTTTACTCATACCATAAGTTGTTACCATTTGTTCGGCAAAATCAGTTGCTTTTTGTAAGTCTCCCGAAGCTCCAGTCGTGATATTTCCAAATACAATTTCCTCCGCAGCACGACCTCCTAAAAAAGTAGCAATTTGGCCCCGAATTTCTTCTTCATCTCTTAAAAATCTATCCTCAGTTGGTAACTGCAAAGTATAACCTAAAGCTGCCATTCCTCTTGGCACAATAGAAATTTTTTCCACCTTACCACTACCAGGCATTAATGCACCAACTAAAGCATGACCAACCTCGTGATAAGCTACTATTTTCTTTTCGCGATCGCTCAAAACTCGACTTCTTTTTTCCAAACCAGCAACCACTCTTTCAATAGCTTCAGCAAAGTCTATTTGTGCGACAGTTTCTCGTTTATTTCTGGCAGCTAATAAAGCAGCTTCATTCACAAGATTAGCTAAATCTGCTCCTCCAAAACCAGGAGTTCTGGTTGCTATTTTATGCAAGTCAACATCTTCTCCTAACTTAACTTTTTTGGCATAAATATTTAAAATTGCTTCCCGACCAACTAAGTCTGGACGGTCTACTAATACCTGTCGATCGAATCTTCCCGGACGTAATAAAGCAGCATCTAAAGCTTCAGGTCTGTTAGTCGCTGCTAAGACAATAACTGTTAAATCTCCTGCGCCAAAACCATCCATTTCAGTTAACAGTTGATTCAGAGTTTGTTCTCGTTCGTCGTTTCCGCCACTGTGGAAATTTCCACTGCTTCTAGACTTACCAATTGCGTCTATTTCATCAATAAAAATAATGCAAGGAGCTTTCTTTTTTGCCTGTTGAAATAAGTCACGAACTCTCGCAGCACCAGTACCAACAAATAGTTCGACAAATTCGGAACCAGAAATACTAAAAAATGCTACTCCTGCTTCTCCGGCAACTGCTTTTGCTAATAAAGTTTTACCTGTTCCAGGAGGTCCGACTAATAACAAACCTTTAGGAATTCTGGCACCAATTTCAGTGAAGCGTTTTGGTGTTTTTAAGAAGTCTACAATTTCGGTTAATTCTGTCTTTGCTTCTTCTACTCCTGCAATATCAGCAAAGGTGATTTTTTCTGATTCTCCTTCTATATAAACTTTAGCTTTACTCTTGCTCATTGATAGGGAACCTTGGGGTCCGCGATTCATAAAAAACTGAAATGCTGCTACTAATATAATGGGTGGAATTACCCAATTTAAAAGAAGAGCAAACCAACGACTTTGAGGGGGTGCGGCTTGAAATACAACTTTATTATTTTCTAAACGTTTAAGTAATTGAGGGTCATTTATTGTGGTAGTGGCAAGTAAAGGTCCGGGTTTATCTTCTTCTCCTTTGAGGCGATATAAAATTTGTTCGTTATCTATTTGCACTCCTACTACTTGTCCGTTTTCTACTTGTTGAATAAATACACTATAAGGAACGCGAGGAGGTTTGCGACGTGGCATGAATGTGTAGACTGCTAATAACAGACCTGCCAAAATTAATAAGGCGCTTCCAATTTGACGGTTACGGGAATTTTTTGGATTCTTTTTAATACTCATGTTTATTGTGGTATAATTTTAACCCATAATTGACAAGAAGTCAGATTATTTCAGATTA
>NZ_LGSU01001101.1 GCF_002260545.1 Hydrocoleum sp. CS-953
GGGAGTAGGGGAGTAGGGGAGTAGGGGAGAAAGATTTTTGTTGGGTTTTTCCGTTGGAAATGCTCCGCAAACGTCCCATGCTGCGCAATGCTAACGCAAACAACCCAACCTACATCTATTGCACCATTTAAGGTGTGTTGGTCTACTACATTTAATCTTTAATTTTTCCCCAAACTACCTCGCTTCATTTGTTCTCTTTCAATAGCTTCAAATAAAGCTTGAAAATTACCTTGACCAAAACCAGGAGTCTCCATTTGTTTACCATTAACCCAAACAACTTTACGCTCAATAAACTCAAAAAATACTGTTGGTTCGTTAAATATTGGTTGGGTAAAAATTTGTAGTAACATTGATCCTGGTATACTTTCTTGCCAGTCTAACAAAATTTGACAATCTTGAACTTTTTGCCAGTTAGTTTCCGATAAATAACTTAGTGCTTTAGTTTCCAGACTAGAATAATATGTTGCCGGAACTTGCAAAAAAGGTAAACCAAGCGATCGCAACTCTTCCACAACTCCCAAAATATTCTCTGTGCGTAAAGCAATATGTTGTATCCCCGCACCACGGTTAGCATCCAAAAATTCTTGAATTTGAGAATTAGCAGATGTGGGTTCATTAATAGGAAATTTGACTCCTCCCTCTGGGTGTATCATAACCTGACTGCGTAAACCAGAATTATTTGTCTGAATGTCAAAATTTTGATGAGGTTGGAAATCTAAAATTTGATTATACCAATTAAAAGCAGATGCTAAATTATCCTCAGCTACATTCAAAACCACATGGTCGATCGCCACAATATCCCTAGAAAATTGAGTAGTAGAATGTAAAATTTGTGCATCATCAATTTTTTCAATCAAAGTATGAGTCAAGTCTCCCCATCCAGAAATTTTTGCCCACTTCAAACCCTGTGCATTTTCCTGAATAGGTTGCAAAATTTCTGCTCCATTAACTCCTGCTTTCGCCACAACTGAGTTAATATCTCGAACCCGAAAAGCTACATCAGCGACTCCAGGAGGATGTAAACTGAGAAAATTAGCAACAGGACTTTCTGGTGTAATAGCAGAAGATAAGGCAAAATATACTTGACCTCTGTTGATAATTTCTTTCTGGGTATGTTNGTGCATTTTCCTGAATAGGTTGCAAAATTTCTGCTCCATTAACTCCTGCTTTCGCCACAACTGAGTTAATATCTCGAACCCGAAAAGCTACATCAGCGACTCCAGGAGGATGTAAACTGAGAAAATTAGCAACAGGACTTTCTGGTGTAATAGCAGAAGATAAGGCAAAATATACTTGACCTCTGTTGATAATTTCTTTCTGGGTATGTTGACTGGTTTGAGAAGCGATCGCTTTAAAACCTAATTTTTCTCTAAACCAGTCTCGCGACTCAATAGCATTTTCAACGTAGAAATGAATATGATCGAATTCCATAATCAATTTTTCTTACTATAGGGAACAGGGAATAGGGGGAAATAATTATTGATTTGATTTTTTATTGTTGGAAATGTCTATTATCATGTTTTGTTAAATAGTTATTGTAATTAAAGCTTCGTAGAATAGCTCTCAGCCCTAACTTTAGATAGGGCTGATATCCCTACTACAAACAAAAACTTTATTATAAGTGATTACCCGAACATGATATAATAGGTGGAAATAATTGATTATCTTTGTACAATAGATTGTTTTTGTTTTTTGTTTTTGGAGATATCCATTTGTAAAAAATAAGTGAACCCAGAAACCCGGTTTCTCATAGACCTCTATTGCTCAAAACAAGAATTTATCCTAGAAACCGGGTTTCTTTGCGTAAGTCCTAATTATTTTAATCAAATATATTATTTATCAAACTCGCTCCTCTCAAATTTAGTCAAAGTAATAATTTAACTTCTTTTATTAATACAGCTTGTGTATTTTCCAAACCCTAAGCTTCCCACACTTCCCCCTGCCTCGCTTACTGCCTTAGAAAAATAAGTGACTATCTGGTTGAATATTAATTTCCATCGGTACTGCTTGAGGTTCTGCATTTAGAGCAAACATAATTGCATCAGCAGCAGTTTCCGAACTGAGCATTTTTGAGCGATCGACTTTCAGACTCACATTATCCCAAAAAGGGGTATTCACTCCTCCGAAATAGAAAAGAGTTACCTTAATACCATAACGCCGTAGTTCATCTGCCATACATTTGCTCAACCCTACCAAACCAAACTTAGAAGCACAATAAACACTTCCCATTGCCATTGAATGTTTACCAAGAATTCCAATAACATTACAAATATGGCCTGATTTTTGTCCTTTCATTATATTGGCAGCAGCTTGACAAGTATAGAAACTGCCTTTCAAATTCAGGTCTAGCATAATATCCAAGTCAGCAGGTTCAATTTTGTTCCATTGCTTGAGAATACCTGCTCCTGCTGCATTGACCAAAACATCTATTTTGCCAAAATGGTTGGTCGCTTTTTCCATCAGGGTTTCTACTTCCTGTGGGTTGGTGATGTCTGTCGGTACGGTAATAGTCTCGGTAGTAGATAGTTGGGTCGCTAAAGCATCTAATCTATTATTATCTCTGGCGGCCAAAACTAAATTTGCGTCAGAGTTTGCCAGTTTCTGTGCCACTGCTGAACCTATACCTCCAGTCGCACCGACTATTACGACAACTTTATCCTTCATTTACTTTTTCTTTACTTTTCTTCACATTCTCTTTTATCATACTACCTCCTATATAATTCCCATTTATTCTGACTCCTGACTCCTGACTCCTGACTCCTGACTTATGACTCCTGACTCCCACCCTGACTAATAAGAGTTTTTCAGCAAACCCTAATTTAAAGTAACAAACCAACGACCTTCTTCAGACTTATACAACTTCAGCGAACTACATAACTCCAAAAACTTAGGAAACTTTTTACTTGGTTGAAACCGCTTAATAGCCTTTGTAATTGGTTGACCATATAACCGATGAAACTCACTGCCAAGATTAGAAATAGGAACATAACTTCCTGGAGACTCAGCAGTTAAATTACTCAAAATTTTAACCAATACTTTTTCCATATCTTCCTGGGAAATAATCTGAGAAGCATCTGTAATTTCAATATGTTTTTCAACCTGATCTGAAGGAGAATTTAATTTTTTTTTTCTGGCTTAAAAAAATTAAAAATACTGACATAAGCTTGAGATTTTTCCGATGGTTGATGAAGTGCAAAGTAAACTGGATAATTAATAAATATATGATTTGACTTTTGACTAGGAAAGTGAGTTGCAACTACATCTTTAAGATTCAACTTATAACTTTCTTTATACAAAGCAGAAATTCTCGAAAATTTAATCCATTGCTGTCCGATTTTTGCTGCTTCTGCTCGAATTAATTCCTGTAACTGAATAATAAACTTATTAATAGTAGGAATGTCTGGCACCGACAAAGCATATATTTTTGATTCCCCAGTTTGACTATTTAAAACAGTAATTTGATTTTTATATTTCCGCACCTGATAAACAGTTAAGCCATGAGATTGTAAAGTAGTACCAAGATGAGTTAATCCTCGGTCAGAAGAACAAACTAAAACTTCCTTAGCCTTGGGATAATTGAGAAAAATAGAAGAACCAACCGTTGCCATTTTTAAATCTGCACTATCTTTTCCAGGAGGAACATGAATTAATTGATAACCACGTTGATGAAATTCTTCATCTTTTTTTCCCATACTGCGCCAGTTAGCAAAAGCAACCTTAATTGAAATTGGATAATTGCAGATATCTACAAGAATTTTTTCTGTTTCAGGATCGAGTGGTAAATTTTCTACATCTAACAGTAAAATAGCAATTCCTGGCTCTACTAATTTCTTTCCATTTGTGGATAAATCGGAAACCTGATAATTAGTAATTTCATCAGATGAAACTAAGGTTATTTCTGGATAAATATGTTTGTCTATCTCAGCAATTAAAACATTATATTGAGCAGAATTAATAAACTCTGGAGTTAGCAGAATTTGGAGATAATTTGTGACTTTCAGCTTCAAAGCATCCTGGTTTTTAACATTAGAAAGCCCTTTTGTCAGCTTATTAGTCAAAGTAGATTGATACTTGGGATAATGCCAAGGAATGTTCCTGTACTTTGGAGTTATCCATTCTCGATGTTGCTGTTGAATGGAAACAATAGTTTGGTAAATATAGTGGCTGATAGTGTTAATAGTAGTAGAATTATTAGTCACTAGCAAACCAGAATTATCTGACATAGCCTATTGCCNCATTAGAAAGCCCTTTTGTCAGCTTATTAGTCAAAGTAGATTGATACTTGGGATAATGCCAAGGAATGTTCCTGTACTTTGGAGTTATCCATTCTCGATGTTGCTGTTGAATGGAAACAATAGTTTGGTAAATATAGTGGCTGATAGTGTTAATAGTAGTAGAATTATTAGTCACTAGCAAACCAGAATTATCTGACATAGCCTATTGCCTAATTATGTTGGCTTGGATAAAGCATTTTGAGAATTATATACCACTACGGATTAGGCAAAAGGTAAAAGGCAAAAATTTACTGTAACAAAGTTTCAGATTATACCAATGTTAAACACCTTAAATCTTAATTCGTAGTGCTATATAAATATAGATTATACAATAAAAGACTTTGTTTGTAGAGGGTGGGGAGTTTAGGAAGTTTGGGGAGATGGAGGAGATAGAATCTTGTCTGCCCCAAATACTAACTTTTTGCAGCTTTAGGAGCTGAAAACCAGGTAATTTTTTCCACCCAAAAAAGGCTTGGGCTTTTGTATTTCAATGCTTTGATATTTAATCAGCAGAGCAATAATTATCCATTATCCATTATTAATTATTAATTATACTTTGACCTGCTAACCATCCAGTTGTCCATGCACTTTGAAAATTAAAACCACCTGTAATTCCATCAATATCTAAAATTTCTCCCGCAAAATATAACCCTGGACAACAACGACTTTCCATAGTTTTAAAATTAACTTCTTTTAAACTTACCCCACCACAAGTAACAAACTCTTCCTTAAAAACTCCTTTTCCTTGAATCTTATATTTACCTTGAGTCAATTCCAAAATTAACTTATTAATAGCCTTATTTGATAACTCCGCCCAACGTTTTTGAGAGTCAATATCCGCAGCAATAATTAAACGTTCCCATAAACGACGAGGTAGAGAAAACGGACAACTATTTAGAATTGCCTTTTTTTCCAAACTTTTAAATTTTAATAATTTAGTTCGTATTTCCTCTGAATTAATATCTGATAACCAATTAATTAATAAATCAGATTTATAGCGATTTTCATAGAGAAATCTAGCACCCCAAGCAGATAACTTTAAAGTTGCTGGCCCACTTAAACCCCAATGAGTCACCAGCACAGGGCCAATTTGTTTTAACTTAGCCTTAGGAAGTTGTAAACAGACATTCTCAACCGAAATACCAGCCAAATCTTTGAGACGGGGGTCAGAGATATTGAAAGTAAATAGAGAAGGAACAGGAGGAACAACTTTATGGCCTAATCCTTTTGCCAGACGATGGCCAACAGGACTACTGCCAGTTGCCAGAAGTAAGCGATCGCACTCCAGAACTTCTCCCGATCTTAACTCCACTAGAAATAAATTTCTCCCTCCCTCTGTGGTCTCGCATTTTACTGAAACCACTGCTGCACCTGTACGAATATTTACACCCTTCGACAAAGCAACCTTAGTTAAACATTCAACTATTGTGGCAGAATCATCAGTAGTAGGAAACATCCGTCCATCTGCTTCAGTTTTTAACTGTACACCCCTACCCGCGAACCATTGCACAGTATCGCGAGCTTGAAATCTAGTGAATGCACCCCGAAGTGCTTTACTACCTCTGGGGTAGTTTTGGATAAAAATTGCTGGGTCAAAGCAAGCGTGGGTGACATTACAACGTCCACCACCAGATATACGTACTTTTGCCAGAGGTTGTCGTCCTGCTTCTAAAATGGTGACATGGGTTTGGGGGGTACTACAGGTGATATCGCCTGCTGCCAACGCTGCAAAAAAACCTGCTGCTCCCCCACCGACAACTATAATTTTAAGAGGTGAGAAAGACATTTTATATATTAATTACTCTTCAACTGGTTCAAACTCTTCTTTGCCTACTTCACAAACTGGACAAACCCAATCATCGGGGATGTCTTCAAAGGCAGTTCCTGGATCTATACCACTATCTGGGTCTCCTTCTTCCGGATCATATATATATCCACAGACAATACAGACATACTTTTTCATCCTAATTTATTCCTCTCTAAGTAGTTCATCTGGATTTTACAAGTTTGTGGACTAGAGGTTCTACTATCAAATTGTAAAGTTTTGTTAAGTTATTCATTGGAAAAGAGGGAACAGGGAACAGGGAACAAAAAGAAAAAAATACAACTGTACCTCATAAGCTTAGGAAACGCTATATATCATGCCAATAATATGTATTTTTACAGAATCAAGATATGAATTTAATTTCAATTTGCGACAATTACTGATTGTTAACTGAAATCAGCTTTGATTATAATTTAATTATAGGATTTACGCATAACCACCATATCTAGTAGGGGTGCTTCGCGAAGCACCCCCTACAGGTGGCGTATAAGAAGCACCCCTACAGGTGGCGTATAAATTGATATTTTGCGTAAGTCCTGTTAATTATAGGATTTACGCAAAGAAACTCCGTTGCTAGAAAAAATCCTTGGTTTGAACAATAAACATCTACGAAAAAACCGGATTTCAGGATTCCGTTTGTGTAGCCCCTATTAATTATATAGAACCCCTGAAGGGATCTATTTAAAAGTAGAGGGGGTGATGGGGAG
>NZ_LGSU01001102.1 GCF_002260545.1 Hydrocoleum sp. CS-953
CTCCCCATCTCCCCATCTCTCCCCACTCCCCTATTCTCAATACTAAATTTTTGCCTTTCTTGTGCCTAAGTCCTGTAATATTTAATTGCACCTACTAGACTGACACACCTTAAATGGTGCAATAGTACGGGCGAGTTTTAGTAGAAATTTTCATGCTTACCTTAAGATTTATATAAACCCGCCCTAATGCACATCCATTATATGTGTCGGTCTACTACAAATACTTCTATAAAACAGCAAGCTACACTAATATGAATGAATGGCCTAGTTTATTACAGCAGTTACTTGATGCCCAATCTTTATCTTCCTCTCAAGCCTCAAATTTAATGCAAGGATGGCTACAAGAAGAAATTCCACCTGTTCTATCAGGAGCAATTTTAGCTGCCTTACAAGCTAAAGGTGTATCTGCTGAGGAATTAGCTGGTATGGCAAAAGTATTACAATCTTTATCCTTGACAAAAGAATACAGTGATAATAATATTCCTATCACCAACTTCCAATACCCAATTATTGATACCTGCGGTACTGGTGGAGATGGAGCTTCAACATTCAATATTTCCACTGCTGTTGCTTTTGTTGTCGCTGCTGCGGGAGTGCCAGTAGCTAAACATGGTAACCGTTCCGCTTCTGGTAAAGTTGGTTCTGCTGATGTCTTAGAAGCATTAGGAATAACTTTGAATGCCCCCACTGAAAAAGTAATATCTGCTCTATCTGAGGTAGGAGTTACTTTTCTCTTTGCACCAGGTTGGCACCCAGCAATGAAATCTGTAGTTCCTCTACGTCGTACCTTAAAAGTAAGAACTGTGTTTAATCTTTTGGGTCCTTTAGTTAATCCTTTACGTCCTCAAGGCCAAGTTATAGGAGTTTATAATTCCACTTTAGTAGAAACTGTCGCTCAAGCTTTAGGAATATTAGGAGTAAAATCAGCGATCGCTCTCCATGGTAGAGAAAAACTTGATGAAGCTGGTTTAGGCGATATTACAGATATAGCTATTTTATCTCATGGTGAGGTAAAAATGACAACAGTTAATCCTCAAGATTTAGGTTTAAATTCTGCCCGAATAACTGCTTTACAGGGTGGAGAGGTAGAGAAAAATGCTGAAATTTTGCAGAATGTTCTCCAAGGTAAAGGAACCTCTGCACAAACAGATGTAGTCGCTTTGAATAGTTCTCTAGCGCTACAGGTAGCAGGTATTGTACCGCTAGAAGCTCATGCAGAAGGTATTGGCAAAGCTAAAGATATTCTCCAAAGTGGAGCAGCTTGGTTGAAGTTGGAAGAGTTAGTTAAGTTCTTATTTGAATAGGAGTCAGGAGTCAGGAGAAATGGGAATTATAGAGGAGGTAGTCGGAAGAATCATCCCTTGATATCAAATCCGGTAGTATCAGTATAAAAAAGCAGAGAAACCGGGTTTATTAAATACCTCACTATACTAACCTCTACCTCCCACAAACCCGGTTTCTTATAACACTTCCATTGCAAACAGATTTGATATTATTATGTTTTCTACTTCCCAACTCCCCTACTCCCCTACTCAAGAAAGTGTAGCCAAATTCATCAAATTGGTTTAATACCACCAAATAAAGCAATTTCAAACACCTTCAGAAAACAATCAACATGAATAAAACCTATCTCTCGTAACCAGTCACATTAAATTTCTACAGGAGTAAGAATATTTGCCGCTTTATCCGGGCGGTTATAATATAGCCGATCGATCTCTTCTCTAGATTTTTTTATACCTTTACTTTGATTGAAAGCGTAGAGAGAATCAACAAACAGTTCACCATGTAACTGTTCAATTAATTTAGATGGTGAGGAAACCTGTTCCAAATTCAGAAATAATCCTTCTGGCTTTAATAATTCATAAATCTCCTGATATATTTCTCGTTTTCTTATATCTGGTTGGTGATGAATTGAAAATCCTGACACAATTACATCAAATGGTGCTTTTCGGTGAATTTTATTTACCCATTCTGGTAAACCATAATCTTGATTAATAAATTCTAAATTATCTTAGATAAGCAGCAGAAATATTAGTTTTTACAGCTTCAATCATTGTCTCTGAAAAGTCTAAAAATACTCCTTGAGAATGAGGATATTGACTGAGAATTGCCTGACCTAAAATACCATCACCACAACCTAAATCTAAAAAGTTATTCATNTTTATTTACCCATTCTGGTAAACCATAATCTTGATTAATAAATTCTAAATTATCTTAGATAAGCAGCAGAAATATTAGTTTTTACAGCTTCAATCATTGTCTCTGAAAAGTCTAAAAATACTCCTTGAGAATGAGGATATTGACTGAGAATTGCCTGACCTAAAATACCATCACCACAACCTAAATCTAAAAAGTTATTCATTTGTGGTCTAGTCGTCCGAATAATCCTCAACATAATATCAATTTGTTCAGTAGCTAGAGGAAATCCACCTCTCATACCAGACAGATATTTTTGTGAAAGTTCTGCTGTTTTCCAGACTTGATAATTATTGTTCATTTTACCGATTTGTTCGTAAAGAAAATTATCTAAACATGATACTTCTAACTACTAGAACGTATCTTTAATTCTACTACATCTGCCTTAATTTTCAGATTATAGAGGTACTGATAATTGATAACTGAAATGACCACAACCTAAATCTAAAAAGTTATTCATTGTAAGCATTCAGCTATTAGCATTTCCGTTCCGGAATGCTGCGCAAACAGCATTCAGCTTTTCGTGCGGAATGCTGCGCAAATATAAATTTTAATTCTCCTTGGAGACTAATTCCTCCTAAACGTGTCGTAATGATCTAATAAATCATAGCTGAGAGCTGATAACTGACGGCTGAATGCTTACTATTAATTTGTGGTCTAGCCATCTGAATAATCCTCAATATAATCTCAATTTCTTCAATAGCTAGAGGAATTGCACTTCTGACACCAGACAGATATTTTTGTGAAAGTTCTGCTGTTTTTCAGACTTGATAATTATTGTTCATTTTCCCGATTTCTAATATTCTTTACGTCATGTGCAACTTTCCCTAATTTACCAAATTTAGGGAGTTCTGAAAATAAACTTTTCAGTCTTATGGGAATTAAGTAACTGTATTTTTGTAGAAAGTTGCACATCGCGTATAGATAGCATTTGTCCCGCCTAATCATTTTAACTTCATCATTTTTAAATCAGAAGTTGCATAGAATAAAACTTTTAATCAGAGTTAACTATAGATAAAAACAGAAATACTTAATTATTTACTCCTAATTATTTACTCTTATTGACCACCATGATTTTCTCCTGACTCCTGACTCCTGACTCCTGACTCCTACCCCTACCACTCATACTTTTTCACCAAACCCTAACTACTAGAACGTGCCCGCAACTCTACTACATCCGCCTTAATTGTCATATCATAGTTACCAAAAAAATTTTGCCCCAGTAGTCCTAATTCTTTATTATCTGGAGCGATCGCAACATTAAACTGATTAATTGTTAGACCTCCCGCAGAAACAGAAGTAACTATAGCAATTCCTAGTTCTACATCTTTACCATCAGCTAAAGTAAAATTTCTTTTTTGAAAGGGTACAACTTTGAGAGCTTTTGCCATTTCTTGAGTAATTAAAGTAGAACTAGCACCAGTATCTAAAATCATTTCATAAGTTTGATTACCATTAAAAGTAACATCAATTACAGGACTACCACCGCGACGACCTTTAATTGGTATTTGGTATATTCCTGCTACTGTAGTCGAAGCTGATACTTGTTCTGATAATTCTTCTGGAAACAGACGACAAATTGAGATGGTTAAGTCCTTCCTATTTCCTGCTTCATCAAGCATAAAGCATCCAGGATATTCTTGGGCGATCGCTGCGGTACAAATTAAGGTTGTAACTAATATTGATGGTATTTGCCAAAAGATATTTTTGAGCTGTTGTTTGTGCTTAACCCAATTTCTGTCAATAGAATTATAGAGTGAATAATTTTTCGGAATAATTTTGCATGACCTAAANCGGTACAAATTAAGGTTGTAACTAATATTGATGGTATTTGCCAAAAGATATTTTTGAGCTGTTGTTTGTGCTTAACCCAATTTCTGTCAATAGAATTATAGAGTGAATAATTTTCCATCATAATTAATTACTTTTTAAGAATTTCAATTATTTGTTTATTGTTAAGTTTTAAACTTAAAGCTAATTTTATCTTATTTAATTGATGAATGTAATCTGTACTTGTGACTACTACATTTTTCGTAAACCTAATATATTCTCAATGACCTAAGTAAATATTCTGACCTAATCTTTAAACAAGCAGTCAGCACAATCATTAGGCTCATTTTTTTAACGTTTAGAATGGGATTTTAACCCTTCCTAAATCATCTAGTGCAATAGTTGCCGGGGATTTTAACCCGAGCTGCTAAAAGCTGATAGCTAGTTAAATTAAATACTAATTAATTGAGAGGAATTAAAATGTCAATCTCACCTCAACCCGCTCTTCTGGTACTAGCAGATGGAACTTCTTACTGTGGCTTATCTTTTGGCGCTCCAGGAACTACCATCGGAGAAGTAGTATTTAACACAGGAATGACTGGTTATCAGGAAGTTCTCACAGACCCAAGTTATCGTGGGCAAATAGTTACTTTTACCTACCCAGAATTAGGAAATACAGGAGTTAATCCTGAAGACGAAGAGTCCAATAAACCACAAATCAAAGGCGCGATCGCTCGTAATATTTGTCCACGTCCTAGTAACTGGCGTTCTACTCAATCTTTATCAGAGTATCTGATAGAACATAAAATTCCAGGAATTTATGGTATAGATACCCGTGCTTTGACTCGAAAGATTAGGACTGTAGGGGCAATGAATGGGGCAATTTCTACAGAAATTCTCGATCCAACTGAATTGTTACAAAAAGTTCAGTCTGCTCCTAGCATGGCCGGATTAAATTTAGTTCGAGAAGTAACAACAAAAGAAGTTTATCAATGGTCTGAAGCAACTAATCCAGATTGGGAGTTTAACCCTTCTGTTTCTGGTGATGGTGGAGAACAATTTACAGTTGTGGCCATTGACTTTGGGGTGAAAAGAAATATTCTGCGACGTTTAGCCAGTTATGGTTGTCGAGTTGTAGTTGTTCCTGCTAGTACGCCACCAGAGGAGATTCTCAAGTATAACCCTGATGGCATCTTTCTTTCTAATGGTCCAGGAGATCCATCTGCTGTAACAGAAGGTATTGAAACTACTAAGGAGTTACTAAAATCATCTAAGCCTGTATTTGGCATTTGTATGGGACATCAAGTCCTCGGCCTGGCCTTGGGAGCAGACACTTTTAAACTAAAATTTGGTCATCGCGGTCTTAATCAGCCTGCGGGTTTACAGCAACAAGTGGAGATTACAAGTCAAAATCATGGATTTGCAATTAATGCAGATTCTTTAGTGCCTGAAGTGGAAATTACCCATCTCAACTTGAATGACCGAACTGTTGCTGGTTTACGACATAAATCTTTACCGTTGTTCTCAGTGCAGTACCATCCTGAAGCAAGTCCCGGCCCTCACGATGCTGATTACTTGTTTGAACGTTTTGTTCAAACAATGCGAGATGCTCGAAAAGCTAAAGTCTAGATGCTAGTGTGTCAAGGAAGTGTGGGGAGACGACCGAAAGTAGGAAGAATAATTGTACCTGTATCTTTTTGTGCAAGTCTGCCAGACGTCCTAACTTTTTAGTCTTAAAGGCTGAAAAATTGGCACTTTTTTCGATGCCAAAATGCAAAAACCTTTATATATCAGTGCTTTTAGCTTATATTGGCCAGCAATACTTACCGATCCCACACATTACGCGCTCTGCACAACCGCCTAGATATTGATATCTTCAATTACCTTTAACTGCAAATTTTGACTATTGTCAAAATTGTCATCGTCTCAATTTAAACATTTGTCTGTTTAAATAAGTCATATTATGGTAGACAAATTTTACTTCAGGGAGTATAATAGTTATTTTAATTATGCAAAATCAAGCTAGGAGGATGTTATTCCTGAGCCTAAGCAATTAAACCTGACTGTTAGCCTGAGAGGATCTCATGAAGTCAGGGATAACTACCAGCTATTCCGCTTAACAGGGTTATTAGATGCTTTCTCAGAAGGTACTTTTAGCAAAACCCTGAAGACAAAAATCGATCAAGGACCAAAAAATATTATTTTGGACTTGTCCAAGATAGACTTTGTTGATAGCTCTGGGTTAGGAGCACTTGTACAACTGGTAAAGTATACCCAACAATCTGAAGGTAGTTTGCAGATAGTTTCCAATGCCCGTGTGACTCAAACTGTTAAGTTGGTTCGTTTAGAGAAGTTTTTGTCTTTACGACCTTCATTGGATGAAGCTATAGATAATGTCAAGAAATCTTGACTAAGCCAGGCAAAGACCGATTATCTAATCTAGATAGATGTTACCTCCCGTTAACCAGCAAAACTCTGGACGGGAGTAGGTCAAGCCTATTGACTCTCTTACCGTTGAGCAATAATTAAGGTCTTAAGCCTCCCCTTGGCTGTGTCGTGTTGTCGCTCTACAAAGAGATAGAAAAGGAAATTTCGGATTTTCGTACTTTATGACTTCAGCGGTCGGTATTGATAACTGAAATGACCTTTCCGGTATAACATTTAGATTCTTGGTTATACTCCTCTTAAGTAGAACTATAAGAATCTATAGCGCTATAATATCTACTAAAAAGGAATATAAAAAAAGTATTCTAGCTTGACTTCTACTAACTTCTGGGAAGTAGAATTATTCAAATAAGTATGGATTTATTATTGTATAAGATATGGTATGAATAGAAAATCAAACAAGTTTTGTCCAAGTA
>NZ_LGSU01001103.1 GCF_002260545.1 Hydrocoleum sp. CS-953
TTTTAAGGCTCGTTCAATATTTAGCATTCTTCTGGCCAATTTCTGCTTGAACCATTTTACCTTATTTCCCAACAACTCTAATATGCTCAATGTCTTTGGAGTTAGTGGGTATGATACTGATACAGACTATAGATCTCTAATTTCGGATTCCTATAACTACTACAATATGGGAGTAAATGTTTACAACCAGTTCGATCCAGGCAACGCTTATCTTAACGATGATTTATACTATAACACCGTGATGGATTATAGCTATTCTGTTGCTGATTGGGCTGATACATAATCAGGACTTACGCAAAGACACTATATATAGCACATGACAAATAGAGCAATCGCTTAAAAAAATATAGCGATCGCCTTTTTTGTGAGAAATGCGGGATAACTATTTTCCCTTGAAAGTATACAAAAAATGCCACAATTAAATTGCCAAAATTCTTAGACTTAAAGGTTGAAATTTCAATAATAACAACAAGATTTAGCTTTTCGGCAATCTTTTATGACAATGCTNATTAGCGAAATTAATAGTTTAATTAATAATAATGTTTATGCTATTATAGCGCCTGAAAAAGCTACTCAATTATGTGAGAAATAAGCTGTATAAAAAGCTAAAAAATCTTGAGTAACTTTAGAAAATAAACCCTCAAACTAATTGCTGTAATAATATACCTCTAAATATATTTTTGGGTTGAAAAAATATGTTATGGGCAGAGTATTGGTACTACTCTGCCCTTGTAGACTGAGTGTTGCTGTAGACATTTGTCTACGCAGTAGGGACATTGTATATTTTGAAGCCTGTAATCTAGGCATCAAAATGCTTACAGGTTATTTGCATTTAATGTGAGCCGAAAATCTTGTTTGCGAGCTTATTTGCAAATAATTTGAGCTGATTTGCAGATAATGTGAGCTGAAGGGTGTTTTTATTTGCAGTTAATGTGAGCTGAAAATTGCCTTGTTTGCAAGCCGTTACATGTATCTGGTCTAAAAGTACAAGCTTTTTGCTCCCTGAAGCTAAAAATGTCAGTATTTTGAGTAGACAAGGGCGGAAAAACTGAGGGACAATTGTTCAGACCACATACTCTGTAATTCCCCATTCCTCGTGACTCCTGACTCCTACCCTCACGCATAAGACTTTTTCAGCAAACCCTAATTAAGAAAAAAAAAGAGGAGTGATTAAAAGTAAATCACAACCTCATATTTTTTTCTAATAGATAGTATTAGATGATTAAAATGTCGTTTTGAAGGAGATTTGGAGTACCATTAAGGCGAGCAATAGTAACAACATCGCTTAAATCGTTAGGATCGTCACTAGGACTAGCACTACCACTAGGATCGTACTTTAACACACCCGAACCTGCTAATGTTGGACTATCTTCGTCTGGAATTTGTACCGGATTTCGTTCGTAGATAATTACAGGAGTTGTGCCTCGAGCAAAGCTATTTTCATAGTTATCACCTGCATCAACAAGAACAAAATCAGCAGTGGCAATAACTGAACCTTCGCTTGAGTTGGCTAAACCAAATCCATCATCAAGAAGTAGTATTCGGTCGTCAGCAGGATCGAAATCTACGATAACACTATTTTCAGTAACATCCTGCTCAACAGCAAAATAAACAAAACTATCGTCTCCTTCACCACCAATTAATGAGTCGCCCGTACCATTAAGACCTGCTGCGATATAGTCATCACCTGCACCACCGAGAATTGTATCAGTGCCACCACGGCCAAATATAATGTCATCCCCTGCACCAGCAACAATACTATCGTTCGCTGTTTCATCTGTCGTACCACCAACAATGGAGTCATTACCTGCTCCAGTAACTAGGGTGTCACCTCCATCACCACCACTTAAGGTGTTACTTCCTTGAGTATCTTCTATGAGGAATGTTGCTGTACCTCCACCCTGAGCTGCTATGACAGTATCATTACCTTGTGTGTTACCTATTAACTGATCGGCAGTTCCACCAAACTGGATCAAGTCATTGCCTGTACCACCATCGAAGAAGTTAGATACACCTGGGTTTGAACTACCTAAAAGTCTGTCATTACCTGCACCACCAATCAGAGTAACTTCAATACTAGCACCACCCGAAGCATTGGTACTGATTTCTGTAGCATCAATAGTATCGTTGCCAATACCCNGTGTGTTACCTATTAACTGATCGGCAGTTCCACCAAACTGGATCAAGTCATTGCCTGTACCACCATCGAAGAAGTTAGATACACCTGGGTTTGAACTACCTAAAAGTCTGTCATTACCTGCACCACCAATCAGAGTAACTTCAATACTAGCACCACCCGAAGCATTGGTACTGATTTCTGTAGCATCAATAGTATCGTTGCCAATACCCCCATCAACGCGGCTAAAGACACCACTCAGGCAATCATTGCCCAGACCACCAATCATGGTGTCTGTAATAAAGCCTGCTACTATAGTATCGTTACCTTCTCCTCCATCTAGTCTGTTTTGACCAGAAAAACCTGGAGTCTCAACTGCTACACCATTAGGGCTAAATTTACCCTCATTTTCTGGCAGCAACTCTGTAACAATAAGGTCGTCACCTTCACCACCAATCAAAGTATCCCTTGCAGCTTGACCTTGAAGAGTATCGTTGCCAGCTCCACCATCTAAAGAATTTCTACCATCACCAAATTCTCCTACTGCTCCTTGAATCAGATCGTTACCTTCACCACCTAGTAAAGTAGACCTTAGTATTGGCTCTAAAGCTATAGCCTCAGAATCAACGGGAGTACCTGTTGTTTCCTGATTCAAGCTAATAACTATGTCATCACCTCGATCTCCACTTAAGCGGACTTGGCTGCCCAAAGAATATATTGTATCGTTATCTCTACCACCATAGATAGTATCGCGATCGCCCCAAGCTGCAACTAAATCTGCATCTCGGTTGGCGGATATAAAATTATCATTACCTGTTGCACTAGATCGTGTAGCTATACTTTCCAAATCTAGGTCTTCTGGTACTCCATCACCAGAAGAGAAACTAATAGTATCCGAACCTCTACCACCATAAATGCTATCTCTTTGGCCTATGACAATCGTATCATTACCTTGATTGGCAGAGAACCAGTTATTTCCAAGCAGACCTCGCATAAAGTCATCTCCAGCACCTCCATAAAGGCTGGTACGAGAAACAGCTTCTAAGGTGTCATTACCTGCATCTCCAAATCCAAAACCTGCTGCTGCTTGGAATTGTAAGGAATCATCTCCCCTGCCACCTTCAAGAGTATCAGCGTCACCAGAATTATTAACACCAGATGGACCCCTAGATACTAAAGTATCGTTCCCGTCGTCACCTCGAACTAAACTACCTCCTAGGGTAGAAGTAAATATTAGGTCATCTCCACCAAGAGCATTAATTGTATCAGGTTTCGGATTTCCTTGTTCATCCTGATCGTAACGATCATCTTGGTCAGTTAGTGTTACCATACCGTTTCACTCCTCTACATCTATAAAATTTATGGTCAATTTTTCTGTTTGGTTATACTACTCAGAACACAAATAATTGTATATTCGGCTGTAGTTTAACCTGTTTATCTAGAATAAGTCTAGCCTTTTAACTACAAAAATTATTAGCCAAAAATTGGCCTAATTATGTGCCTGTGAGTTTACCATTATTGACTTTGAAGTACAACTTAGTATTTATTCTCAGGCAAAACATTTTTAATGATTGATTATAGTATGAACATTATCGGAGGACGGGTTTAATTAATTTTAGGTTCCCAGATATAATGGTCAATTTTTCAGGGATCTAGAATTTTGATAAGGTTAGAGATGTTTTTTTCTCCATACCTACAGTTGCTGGTAGACTACGATTGGCAACTTGATTAATTAGTTCCAAATGTTTTTTTAATAAGTCTGAAAGTGGGTATCTTTCTAATACTGTTTGGCGTGCTTTTTGCCGTATTTCTGCCATGCGAGTTGGATGGTCTAAGACTTCATCAACACGGTCAGCTATTTGCTTGGGAGAGAAGAAGTCTACTAAGAGGCCATTTTCTCCATCTTGAATAACTTCCCTCACTGGTGCTGTGTCTGAACCGACAATTAAACAGCCAGTGGATAGAGATTCAATCATTGACCATGACAGCACAAAAGGTCTGGTTAAGTAAATATGAACATCGGATGCTTGAATGACTTTTAAATATAGTCCATAGGGTAATGAGCCTACAAAATGAACTCTTGATAAGTCCAAGGGGATTTTTTCTAGCATCTCTTGTTTGTAAGTTTTACCATTTGGTAAAGATTTACCATAACAAACTCTTTCGGAACCGACTACTACTACATGACAGTTTGGCCTTCTTTCTTGGATATAGGCGATCGCTTCGATGAATTCTGGAAAACCTCGATATGGTTCCATTCCTCTTGCTACATAGGTAACAAGTTCATCTACTCCAGACAGGTCTAGATTTGGCAGTACCAGTTTTGCGCTGGGATTTGGTTTGAAGTATTCGGTATCTACTCCATCATGGAGTACGGATAGTTTGCTTTGAAGTTCTGAAGGAAATTGGGAGCGCTGCCAATATGTGGGAGATAATCCCCAATCACAAGAGTACAAGTCTATTAATATGGGGGCATTTTTCACCCTTATTCTGGCCATATCATCTACTGTCAAAGGTTCTGCGGGGTCAAAATCTGCATCGGAACCCTGAGAATGATAGAACCATTCAAAGTAGCACAGAAGGGGAGTTCCTGGAAATGCTTCTTTGACAAATAGGGTTGGTCCCCAACCAGAATGACCACAAATTACATCCGGTACAAATCCCTGGGCTTTCAGTTGTTCTGCCATTCTAAATACTGCTTGTCCATAAATTACTGCACTTTCTAGGGGGCGCACATAATGGTGGGTTTCTGGACGGGGTTCGCGACTGGGGTTGAATAGTGCTTTGTAGACTCCTGGTATTTTCCATTCTGGCCGTTCGTTTTTTGTACCGAAGACAACTTTATTTTCTGGGTTAGCTCCTAGAGCGGTGATAATATGACGATATTGGGCGGGAAAATTCGGGTGAAGAAATAAGGCTTTCATAAGTTTGGTGATTGGTGATTGTGGTTTAATACTAAATTATTAGGGACTTCCAAATAAAAAAATATATACAGGACTTGCGGATTTTTGAGTTCTAAACACTACATATCTATAACGTTAGAGTTTTTGAGCGCTGTATATAGTGTTTATGCGTAAGTTTTGATACAACTACCCTGAATTGAGGGAGTAGGGAATAAAGGCAGCGAAACTTTCCAGATTTAGTTCAAAAATTGGATAATTTATTTTTTGCTATTCCCTTAATTATTAATAATTAATTAGGGCTTGCTGATTAATTCTCGCATGCATTGAAATATAAAGGTAATTGTCTTTTTTCTGTTGAAAAAAGTATCAGGTTTTCAGCTCTTTATGCACGGTTCCCGAAAAATCAAAAAGTTAGGACGGCTGACTGACAAGCACAGAAAAATCAAGCTTCAATTACTCCTCCTACTTTATCTGTCTCCCCACACTTCCCACACTTCCCACACTTCCCACACTCTAATTTTTTCAGCAAACCCTAATTATTAATTATTCTCAGGTGCTTGGCAAATCCACACACAATCTCTGGGAACTGAGTTAGTATCTTTATGAATAATTTGGTAGTTAAGATGGGAGAGAAATTTTTCCATTATTGTGTCTGTCATTACTGAGTGGGCGGTGCCATTTCGTTTACCCATAAGATTTTTATCCCAATCTTTGAGAAATCTTTGCCAACCTAGATCGCTGAGGGTATTTGTGTGGTGAAATATGCAAAGTTTTTGCCCTTTTAATTTGGCAGGAATTTTAGTTAAGTAATTGAAAATGTCTCTGGGTTCTAAATGCACCATTGTGTCGTAACAAAAGCAAATATCTGCGACTTGATACTCAATTTGATTTAATGTTATTCCGTCAAGTTTTACATATTTTATTCTATCTTCACCTAGTCTATTTTTAGTGGCATTTAACATGGAATTGGAAATGTCGGCACATATTAATTTTTGGCAATATTTGAGTAGCAATTCTGCGGTTCTTCCTCCACCAATTCCTATTTCTAATACTGTATCTTTTGGTTTGACATAAGGTACGATAAATTTGTCTTCTATTAATTTTTCATACTCTGCTAATGAGTTGGCTGCTCCGGCTGCTTTCCCTATCCATTCATCTCCTATATGAGTTAATTCTGGGTTATTTTCTTGCCATTTTTTTGCATATTCTTCCCAGGCTTTTTCGTAATCAATAGTCATCTGATATGTTTGTATTTTGTAAGTTTGTTAATATAGTTAAATGATTTGTGGCAAAAACTGTAGGGGTTTGGTCTCCAAATCCCATTCGCTCGTTTTGGTATCCAAAACCCCAGGATAAAATATTACAACATAAGTGTGGATTGCTATACCAATCAGGAATGATTTATGAGATATTTAAAAGCAATTAAGAGAAATTAAAATCCTTTCATATTCTGACTCCTGTACGGGTAATTTCCGTTTGTCATGCTCCGCATTCCGTTAGGATAGCTTTGCAGAATGCAAAACGCGAATTACCCCTACTTCTAATTACCACTAAAATCTCACAACTTAAATATGATTGTTATATATACAAATTTTTAGGTTTGAGGTAATTACAAAGTTCTAGGTTTGATGGAATAGGAAGCATAAATAAAATTAAGTTGAATAAAAAATCATGTGTATAGGCGAGTAACTACTAATAAATTTTATGATATCAGAATTTTGGCGAGGTTGCAACTGAAAATCTTTTGACGCGCTGATTTTTTTCAGGAGCTTCGCAGAATGAAAATGTTGGTGGTTCTTTACTAAGGAGAG
>NZ_LGSU01001104.1 GCF_002260545.1 Hydrocoleum sp. CS-953
AGGTTTAAAGCCTCTCACTCGCCGTGGAGAAACAATGAATTTATTTTCCTTTTATTCAATCCTCTTCCTTTTAGGTAGAGGTAATTATCAATTATCAATTATCAATTATTGAAGAGATATTTCCCAAAAAGAATTTAGGGAGATTATATGGAACATCCCTACAATGGTTTAAAAAAAGAAATATTCAATTTCTACAGATGTCTATGAAGAGAAAGTAATAACTAGACATCTCCAGAAAAGAGGGAACAGGGAATAGGGAAGAGGGAACAGGAAGAAAAAATAGATAATTTCGCATGGGAGAATTGATTTGATTTTTAATTTTTGGAGATGTCTACTAGACTAAATACACTAGGTGTTAGTGAAACACGGTATGAAATTCCTAAACTTATAACGTGTTTCTGCAGAGCTATTTTTGATGCAGAAAAAGCTCCTTTATAATTCCTGACTGCTGACTTCTATCAAATCATACTTTTGTTCACCAACCTCATACACTAATTAAATTTAATGTTTATAATCTAATCAAAACAAATAAATAAATATTATCATCAAGCTTAGATTAAAATCTAACTCAATATATAACCATGCAATTATCAAATCTGCTGTCCCGTAGTCCATTAATTATTGTGGGTGCTATTGCTGGAGTAATGCTTTCCCATCAAAGCGCGATCGCCACGAATAAAATCGTCATAGATTTATTTGGCCCAATAAAAGCATCAGTCAAAGTTAAGGATCTACGACAATTTGCAGAAACGGGCAAAACTACCAAAACAATTTCTCAAGCTCTAGGCATATCAAAAGTCAATCCTAATACAGTTCGTGGATTAATGACATTAGAAGTAGGAGCTGATGTTGCTAACCTAGCCAAAGTGCTGTATAGTAATCTAGGTCAAAATTTAACTAAAGGTGTCGCAGAAGTAGTTCAGACGAGACACAACTATGAAAGTGACAAAGCCCTACGTTCTGCCATTCTATTAGCAGCAGCAGATGACAACCGAATATCAGTGCTAGAAGTTCTGGAAAAATATCCTACCGAAGAAATGCACATTGATGTAGGTAAGATTAACGAAATCGTAGGAAAAGTTAAAGAAACTATTGGTAATTTAGGAGAACTACTCAATTAAATCTACGATTCTGAAGACGGAGTTATCTTATTGGTATCCTCATCAGTATTATGATCTGGCTGGGCAGTTCCCGAATCAACTGCCACAGCTTCTATATATTGACTATCCATCAGAAATGCTCCTTTCTCAAAACGAATAGCCCAATAATTTCCTGCTTTGCAACTTAAAATAGTTCCTACTTCACCCAAACGCACTACATTAGGGGGACGTAATATGGGCATCGATTCAGCAGTTTTGATGTAGGCTGGTTGAACTACTAATCTGACTTTCTGGCCAATAGAAAATTCATTTTCCATTTATTTACTCCCATAATATTTGCTTTTTTATTTCTTATCATAAATCTTGGTCGAAAACCTTCCCTATCGGTCATTTCAGTTAGCTTCCTAGGGTCTTCAATAATTGACAATTGATAATTGATAATGGATAATTACCTCTCCTTAAAAGGAAGAGGATTGAATAAAAGGAAAATAAATTCATTGTTTCTCCACGGCGAGTGAGAGGCTTTAAACCTTAATTATTCGGTAAATGGCTCTTGCAGAGAAGCTATACTACTGAATACTCCAGAAATGCTCTCCTACCTGCTCTATAGAAACCATTTAGTATCTTTGCCTTGATTAAATTTTGAGGAACGGAGTCGTATATGGAATAGAAGTAATATGAGAAAAAGGTTGAAAAATACTCCAATACACCTCCAATAGGCCATCTCCTTACCTCCCCCTCTCCCCAGACTCCCCACACTCCCGATCATATATCCCAAATGGGTTCTCCTGACTCCTGAGTCCCACCTTCACTCATAAGACTGTTTCAGCAAACCCTAATTAATTTTATCCAAGCTACAAAAAGCTCCCATAAGTCTATGGAAGGTATTAATATAGATATGGTGAGTATGAAATTGTAGGGGGTAATGATCATGGCTACAGGTCGTCGCGTTTCCCGGGTTGCTTCATTAATCAAGCAGGAAATCAGCCAGATGTTGCTCCATGGTATCAAAGATAATCGGGTAGGTATTGGTATGGTCAGTGTCACAGATGTAGATGTTTCTGGAGACTTACAACACGCTAAAATATTTGTAAGTATCTATGGGTCTGACCAAGTAAGGTCGGAAACTATGGCGGGTCTAAGGTCTGCCACTGGCTATGTCCGCAGTGAGTTAGGCCATAGAATACGTCTACGTCGAACTCCAGAAGTTATCTTTATCGAGGACCGCTCCCTAGAGCGTGGGACTGAAATTATATCACTGTTAAACCAACTTTCCCAAGAACGGCAACAACAGGAAACAATGGATAATTGATAATTGATAATTGATAATTGATAATTGATAATTACCTCTCCCTAAAAGCTATCCCTGATAAGGAACCCCTGAAACCCTTGTAGGAGGGTGGGGAGAGGGGGAGGAGAGGGCAGAGTGGGGAGTAAGAATCTTGTCTACATTCCTCAAAAAAGTGTATTGAATTAGACACTTTTCTCCGTAAAAAGCGGACGTCAGACTAACACATAACTTCGATTTTTTGTCAAGTTCTATGTTAAGTAAAGATGTTTATAAAGCATAGCCCTAAAAGGGAGAGGATTGACCCTCAAGGAAAAAATTTATTTTTTTCTCATGGGGGGTAAGCTAATCATGCTGAATTATTTAATTAGGGTTTACTGAATGTCTTTTGCTAGGAGTAGGAGTCAGGAGTTGTAGGGGGGATTTAGTTCCGAATGCTGTCGCAAACGCATAATTAGGATCATTCCGTAGGAAATCGCCTATACAGGAAAAACGGGAAATTTAGAGGAGGTAGAAGTAAGAATTGTCCCTCAATTTTTTTCTCTTTAGATTTGCCCAAAATGCTAACTTTTTGAACGTTTTAGCCTAAAACAAGCACACTTTTGGGGAATCTCAGAAGGCTCAACCCTTTATATATCAATGATTTGATATTTAATTAGCAAGCCCTAATTATTAATTATTAATTATTAATCATTCGGTAACCTAATTCCTAAATTCCCCATTACTAAACTATGAATTTAGCAGAAAAAGTCGCTCAGATGGTCGTAGTCAGAGCATCTGGACATTTATTTGACGATCAAATTCGTTATCCAGACTGGGAACCTCCTAACAGCAAACTTCAATATTGGCTACAAGACTTGGGCGTTGGAGGGGTAATTTTTGTGGGCGGGAGTGCTGTAGACTTGGCAACTCGTATCCAACAACTTCAGTCTTGGACAAAAATTCCTTTGCTTTTGGCTGCTGATATTGAGGAAGGAGTTGGTCAAAGGTTTGCTGGGGCAACTTGGTTTCCTCCTCCAATGGCGATCGCTGCTATTGCTGAAACTAATCTGAAAAAAGCCGAAGAGTATGCTGAAACTATGGGAGCTATTACAGCTCAAGAAGCTTTAGCTATTGGTTTGAATTGGGTATTAGCCCCAGTGGTAGATGTGAATAATAATCCTGATAACCCAGTGATTAATATTCGGGCTTTTGGAGAAAGGACGGAATTAGTTGGTCAATTGGCAAGGGCTTTTATTCGGGGCACTCAAGAATACCCAGTTTTGACTACTGCTAAACATTTTCCCGGTCATGGAGATACGGCAGTTGATTCTCATTTTGATTTACCAGTTATACCTCACTCGGAAAGTAGATTGGCAGAAGTTGAATTACCTCCTTTTGTTGATGCTATAGCTGCTGGGGTAGATTCTGTGATGAGTGCCCATTTGTTAATTCCAACCTGGGATAAGGAACTACCAGCAACTTTATCTCATAAAATTATTACAGGTAAGTTGCGCCAAAAGTTGGGTTTTGATGGATTAGTTGTAACTGATGCTTTGGTAATGGGGGCGATCGCTAATCGTTATGGTTTGGCCGAAGCGTCTATTTTGGCTGTGGAAGCTGGGGCAGATATTTTACTTATGCCTCTAGATGCAGAGGTGACAATTAATGCTGTTTGTGATGCGGTAAGTCAAGGCCGTATTTCTGAATCACGAATTGATGAGTCTTTACAGAGAATTTGGCAAGCTAAAAATAAGGTTTATCCTACTTGGCAACCTGGAAATGAAAAGAGACCAGATTATTTCTTACCTCCTACATTCAATTTAGTTGAAAATTTAGCTCAATCACGGGCACAAGAAACTGTGACTCAAATTTTGCAAGACTCTATTCAAGTAGGAGGAGGTTATCTTGCTCCAAATACAGATGATAATCATTTACGCAATTTAGTGCTTGTACAGGATCTACTTAACTCTCCTTTTTTAGGTAATCATACTCCAGCGATCGCTATTCCTAAAAAATATGGTTATCAACTACAACTAATTGAAAATAATTCAGAACCTATCCAAGCTCTTATCCCTCATCATTTGACTTTGCTACAACTATTTATTCGTGGTAATCCTTTTGGCAAAGTAGCTAGTCTAACACAAGTAGCAGAGGATTTAGTTAAGAAATTATTAAAAAGTGGCGAACTCCAAGCTCTAATCATATACGGTAGTCAGTATACGTTGAAACAGTTTTCACCAGAACTGTTATCAGGGATACCCTATATCTTTTGTTATGGACAAATGCCAAAAGCCCAAGCTATCGCTCTGGAGCTTTTATTTAAAGATTTTCCAGTATCTCTCTATAGCAGGGAATAGGGAGGGGACAGCGGTGTTACCCCGCGTCGGCGATAGCTCCCTTGCTGAATGCTGACCAAGAGAGGGAACAGTTGAAAAAACATTTCCCAGTCTAAAATTCATCATCAGTCTATGTCCTAAGTAATTTTTTTTCTTATATCTAAAATCTAAAAAAAATATTACCTAAATTTTGACAAAATTAAATAAAAGTGATATAGGAAAGACGATTTTTTGAGGAAAAAAGACTAGAGAAATCCAAAATTAGCTACCTGATGGGTACAAGTTCAAATTATATAGATGCAATTTGGACTAACACATTAGCTCATGTGTTGGTCTGATGACTTTTAGAATACTTATCAAAATAAGATAACAAATTGTAACTATAGATACTGAAAAAATTAACATTCAGAATTAGCAATTTTGCCTTATATTATTAATAGCGGCGTAGCGCCGACAAGTACTCAAGCTAGGCCAAGAGGGTGACCATGACTTACACCACAGTTCAATATTCTTTAGACATTATCAGGGACGAGGCAGCAGAACTTGTACACAAAGGAGTTCTCAGTCGTCAGCAGCCTATTTATACTCTTTGCCAATATATTCCCGCCAGGGAATGGGCTTGTGTAGAGGGTGAGTTAGAAGAGTGTGATTTTCTACTCAGGGATAGAATTGGCGACCTGATAGGTAACGAAAAATGGGACAACGACTAAATAAAAGCCTAACTCAACTAAATTAAAAATTTTTAGCTGAGTTAGGTTCTAAAATTTATCCTATCTTTTCCAGGATTTGTTAATAACTTAATAGTTGTACAAGACACATCTAGAAAAGAATCCTGTGATGTGTCAAATATCTCTTTCTGTGCGAAAAAAAAATATTAAAAGAAACTTAGTTCTGAGAGTCTGACTCCTGAGATTCTTGTAAATCAGATCGTAGATTAGCTATTTCTTTGGTTAGTTCTAACAAATCTCTTTGTATATCTGATTGTACAAAACCTGAAGCAGGAGTAGAAGAAACAGTTGTACTATCAGTATTGACTTGACTATTTTGTTGATTCAAAATTGTATCAACAAAATTTCGAGCTTCCTGCTCAGTCGTCTCTCCTCTTTCAGCCCATTCCTCAGTTAGTTGATTAAAATCAGAATTTAATTTATTCAAATTTTCATCCCGTTTATTAGAGTCTTGTAAAGTTTCCATGAAAAAGGATGTGGCACCTAGGGTGACACGAAATCCTTTTTGTATTATTTGGGTTAGATTATCAGGATTCATCAGTGTAAGTTAACTCAATATCAAATGGTAATTTCTCTCTTAATTATGATGAGAAATAGACTGTACTGGTAATATAACGCGGATATAAGTAAGTGAAAAGTTATTTGAGAATATTTTTAGCTAGAAAGTATATTTTCTAGCTAAATCTAGATTTTTTTAATCAGGGCTTACGCAGAGGTACTATATATAGAGTGAAAAAACTATAACGTTATAGTTTTGAACGCTATAGCAATCATTTTTCAGTTGTAAGATTTTAGTGGTAATTAGAAGTCAGGAGTCAGAATATCCAAGGATTTTGATAGTTCTTAATTGCTTTTAAATATCTCATAAATCATTCCTGATTGCTATATATACATGGTCTTTGGGTAAGTCTTGTTGGTATAATAACAAGTCTAGCTTTTTGACAGGCTGATGTTTTGCTTACATAAAGGTGTAACAGGACTTAAGGATAGGTACTATATATAGAGTGAAAAAACTATAACGTTATAGTTTTGAACGCTATATACATGGTTTTTGTGTAAGTCCTATGTAAGTAGGTATGTCTAATTAAATGGTAAAAAAATTGTAGGGGTGGGTTTAAGCAAAAGCCTTGATTTAAGAGCAATCTAGTTCTAAAAACCCGCCTTCTAAGAGATTGAATATATCAGGAAATATAAAATGAGATAGGGAATAGGGAGTAGGGAGTAGGGAGGAAGAAATCAACACAAATATTCTCACTTCACTCATCTAGGAATATATTTACCGAATAATTAATAATTAAGATTTGATAGTCAATAATTAATTATTAATTCAACAATTAAGGTTTAAAGCCTCCCCTTTTCAAGAGGATAAATCAAAAAAAATTCCTTTTAGCCAATCCCCTTCTTGAAAG
>NZ_LGSU01001105.1 GCF_002260545.1 Hydrocoleum sp. CS-953
CAATTATCCATTATCAATTATCAATTATCCATTATCAATTATCAATTATCAATTATCAATTATCCATTATCAATTATCAATTGGCTGTTTGCGCAGCATGACAAACGGAAACTCAGAGGCTTGAAATAATGAAATTTATTCTTTATCATCCCCTTATCATCCCCTTAAAAGGGGAGGCACATACCCTCTTTTTTTGATAATAAGAATTTATCCGATTACTTAATAGGGTTTAAGAGACAAAAACTATAAAGTTAATCCCCGTGACTTGAGTCCAGGGAGTATACCTATATAATTCATTCTTCCTGATAAAAAAAAGCTATGCAAGCAATTATGTTAGTGGGAACCACTTCCCATGCTGGGAAATCTCTAATCACTACAGCCATCTGTAGAATTTTATCACGTCGCGGTTGGAGAGTAGCTCCCTTTAAAGGACAAAATATGGCTTTGAACTCCTATGTCACATCTACTGGTGGAGAAATGGGTCATGCTCAGGCAGTACAAGCTTGGGCCGCAGGTGTGACTCCTGCAATAGAAATGAATCCAATTTTATTAAAGCCTCAAGGAGATATGACTTCCCAAGTTATTATTAAGGGAAGAGCATTAGGTACAGTAGGAGCTATAGATTATTATCAGCAATATTTTGATATTGGTTGGGAGGCTATCCAAGAATCTTTAGAAATTTTATCTCAAGAGTTTGACATTATAGTTTGTGAAGGAGCGGGTAGTCCTGCAGAAATAAATCTGAAGCACCGAGATTTAACTAATATGCGAGTGGCTAAGTATTTGAACGCCTCTACAATTTTAGTAGTTGATATTGACCGAGGGGGTGCTTTTGCTCATGTTATTGGTACATTAGAACTACTAGAACCAGAAGAAAAAGATTTAATTAAAGGAATAATAATTAATAAATTTAGAGGACAGAGGTCTCTCTTAGATTCAGGTATTCAGTGGTTAGAAGAAAGAACTAATATTCCTGTTGTTGGAGTGATTCCTTGGATTAATGAAGCTTTTCCGGCTGAAGATTCTTTGAGTATTTTAGAACAACGTTCTAATAAATCTACAACTGACATTACAATTGTCATTATTAGATTACCAAGAATTTCTAACTTTACGGATTTTGAGCCTTTAGATGCAGAATCTAGCGTTAAACTTAAATATCTTAATCCTGATGATAATTTGGGTTATCCTGATGCCATAATTATCCCTGGCTCTAAAACTACTATTAGCGATTTATTGGTATTACAAAAAACTGGTATGGCAAAAGCCATCAAAAATTATCAAGAATCTGGTGGTACAGTAATGGGAATTTGTGGTGGTTTTCAGATGCTTGGTGAAGTTTTAATTGATTCTCAAGGTTTAGAAGGAAAAAAAGGAGAATATAAAGGACTAGAATTACTACCACTAAGAACTGTAATTACTCCTAAAAAAATTGCTCGGCAGCGACAAGTTATTGCTAATTACCCTTTAGGAAATTTACCAGTAGTAGGTTATGAAATTCATCAAGGTAGAACTAGAGTGATAAAACCAGACATAGTTAGACCTTTATTTGATGATTATGATTTAGGTTTTGTTAATAGCTATAAGTCTGTCTGGGGTAACTATTTACATGGAATATTTGATAATGGTCCTTGGCGTCGTTCTTGGTTAAATCTCTTGCGTAAAAAACGGGGACTAGACGGTTTACCAACTGGTATTGCTAATTATAGAGAACAACGAGAAACGATTTTGGATTCAATTACAGATCAAGTCAATAATCACCTAGATTTAAAACCAATATTTAAAAATTAGGGAGTAGGGAGTAGGGAGTAGGGAGTAGGGAGTAGGGAGTAGGGAGTAGGGAGTGGGGGAGTAGGGGAAAATAATTGATGTTGATTTTTGATTATTGGAAATATGTATTTTTAGTAAGTAAGGAGTAGGGAGTAGAGGCTAATAATTGATGTTTATAGTGGGATAATTAATTTGATTTTTGATTATTGGAAATGTCTATTATAAATGAGCAATTATCTCTACTGAAAAAGCTGATAGCTGAATTATGAAAGCTATATCAAAATTATCAAGTAGGTCATAAAACCAAATTAAACCAAAGATGAAAATAATTTTTTTGCCAGATAAAATTACTGTTGATGCAGAGGCAGGAGAACCGCTGCTAGAAGTAGCTGAACGTGCTGGAGTAACAATTCCCACAGGTTGCTTAATGGGTTCTTGTCATGCTTGCGAAGTAGAATTAGATAATGGTCAAACTATTTGTGCTTGTATAACAGCAGTTCCTCCTGGAGAAAAACAAATGACTATCAACCTTTCTGTAGACATGGACTGGTAATTTCCCAGCAAAAATTATGTTTTTGGAAATTGATACTTAATTTCCTTCTTTTTCCTTCTGTTCTATGGCAATAACATAATCACGAAATCTTTCCAAATCTGCCATTAAAGTAGATTCTACTATCCTCCCTAAAAATAAATTATCCATAATTTTAATTAACCACCCAGGAACTCCATAAGCTACAGTTAGCTTAACAATACTACTACCATGACGGTCATAAAAACGGATGGCACCTCGGTTGGGTAAGCCATCCACAGACTCCCACTGAATAATTTGATTGGTAACTATTTTCTCAATTCGAGAAAGCCAGCTAAACTCAAAATTACCACTAGCTAATTTCCACTTGGATAAGTCTGGATTATCTTTAAGCACTTCAACAGATTCAATCCACTTCATCCATTGTGGCATTTGTTCTAAGTCAGACCAGAGATTCCACACTAAATCAATTGGGGCAGCTACCTCTATCTGTACACTATGTTCTAGCCAATCAGTCATTTCAGTTATTAGTTATTAGTTATTAGTTATCAGTTATTAGTATCTCTGCAATAAGGACGCTGGAAATACTGAAGTTCATTTTTTTATTTTTTACAATATAGGGTATTTTAGGTGAGTAGATCGCCAGTCAGTACCTTAATAGCCCATCCTAACTGCTAATTTTTTCTGGAGAGAGGTTGACTGAAAAGCTTTTGGAATAAGGTTTTAATCTTACTTGTCATCCCGTGAGTATATACGCAATAGAAGTAAAATTTCACCACCCATCACCTCTGCTGGGGGGCTTCAGAAAATGTTTAGACTATTGCTCCATACGCAATAGAAGCAAAATTTCACNGCTTCAGAAAATGTTTAGACTATTGCTCCATACGCAATAGAAGTAAAATTTCACTACTCATCACCTCTGCTGGGGGGCTTCAGAAAATGATTAAGCTATTGCTCCATACGCAATAGAAGTAAAATTTCACCACCCATCACCTCTGCTGTGGGTGCTTCAGAAAATGTTTAAATTAGGGTTTACTGAAAAAAGCACAGTGTAGGAAGGGTGGGGAGTGTAGGAAGTGTGGGGAGACAGAGAAATGAGGAATAATAATTGTACCTGTATCTTTCTGTACTTGTTCACTCAAAGTCCTAACTTTTTAGTCACTCATTCTACCCGTAGTTTGCTGTTGACATTAAATTATCAAGAAAGTAGAACTAAGAATTATCCTTTGATTTTTCTGCCCTTGTAAAAAAAATCATAACTAAAAACCTAAAAATAGGAAGTGAGAGTTAGCCATTGATTAAAATCAATAGTCATCGTTTCGCGCTAGCGTTGCGGAGCAAACGACACAGGTTTTAACCCGTCATTATTCTTAATAAAAAAAAGCTGATTTTTGGCTAATCTAAAACTAAAGAGGTGATGTAAATTGTATGGATGTCAGCAAAATTTAATTAAAGAATCTCCAGATGTAATGGCAATTCTTGAATATATCTGCCCTGAAGCCAATAAATTGACAAATTGTGGGATTTATTATTGCCGTCAAATGCTGTTCCAAACGGGAGTTTTTCTGACTAAAGCGGCGAGAACTCAAGCAGAATAAGACTTTTTCAACAAACCCTATTTAAGCCCCTACTTCCAAATTGTGCGCAAGGTTAACTTGTCACTGAATGTTTTTTACCCGTAGTTTATTGCCGTTGGTAATAGTTGCACATTAATCCGAGTTATCAGGACTACAAATAGTTACCTTTTGTAGATTTCCTTGAGCTAAAATTATATCCATGTGAGCAACTTCAAGACAAATAAAAAATAGAAAAACTGCCATACAGGTTAACACGATAAATTAGGCTTTACGAAGAAACATTTTATTTCCTTGTTATTTCTTGAGTAATTTGAGTTAGTAAAACAAGCATATCTCCCTACTCCCTTTATAACAGTTTGCAGATACGCCCTAAAAAGCAGAGTTTCCTCAATTACCAAAAAATTCAGGTAGAAAGCCTCTCCATTGATGAGAAAAAAGAATAAAATTCCTTGAGCAAATCCTCCTATTTATAAGAAGAGGTAATAATTAATAATTAATTATGCCTCTCCTAGACTGGTTATATAGCAATTCCCAAAAAGAGTGAGGTACAAAATTCTAGGCTTTAGGCAACAGGCACTATTGCTACAGGCAACAGGGAAGAAATATAAAAGTGTACCTCACGCTCACTGAGAAACGCTATAGCCTCTTTCTTAGTAGTTGAAATAGCTCTCAACCCTTAAATAGCAGATAATTAAACCAAATAAAAATCCATCTTGATTATAATTGCTTTTTTCTATTCACATAACTATTGCCATACAAAGATTATGAACTTCCTAAGTGTAGTAATTAGGGCTTGCTGNTTGTTAAAGAGGTAATTAGGGCTTGCTGATTAAATATAAAACTATTGACAAATAAAGATTCTAGCATTTGTAGGTCTTAACAAAGTACCTGGTTTTTAGCTCTTAATGCTCAAAAAGTTAGCATTTCTGGTGCATAGTTGGGCAGAAAAATTCTCCCCTACTCCCCTACTCCCCCGCTCCCCTACTCCTTCAAAAAGACTTTTTCAGCAAACCCCAATTAATTTATCTATAGCTACCCTAGAAAAACCTTAATTATTAACTGTTGAACTACTCCCTAAAATATTTTCAACATTCGCCAAAATTACCTTAGCAGCTTGCTTCCCAGAAATAGTTGCCCCCTCCATACTGTCAATATAATCCTGTTGAGTATAGCTACCTGCCAGAAAAAAGTTAGGCACTGGAGTCTGTTGGTTCGGACGATACGGGTCCATACCAGGAGCTTCCCGATATAAAGACTGAGCCAACTTCACCACACTATACCAAGTCATATTTAATTCTCGTGATGAAGGAAATAATTCATGGACTTGTTCTAACACATGATTAGCGATCGCCTCATTATTCTCCTTAATAAAAGGATCGCCAGGCGTCAATACCAACTGTAATAAAGAACCCTCCCCTTGGCGATAATAATCTCCCGGACTTGTCAATGCCAAATCCGCAAAACAAGAAAAGTCAGCATCTGGAGTATAAAGTAAATTATCAANCATTATTCTCCTTAATAAAAGGATCGCCAGGCGTCAATACCAACTGTAATAAAGAACCCTCCCCTTGGCGATAATAATCTCCCGGACTTGTCAATGCCAAATCCGCAAAACAAGAAAAGTCAGCATCTGGAGTATAAAGTAAATTATCAAGACCAGCAGCACGCTCTAACTGTTGACGTTGGTTTTTATCATGTAGCTCTGTCACCCAACCATCAAATCTCAACTGTACTGTTGCTACAGGAACCGCATCTAACTTATAAATATTGTCAAACTCCGGCCATTTCCGCCAAGCTTCCGGTAAAATGCGCTGAATACCTGGTACATCACAGGCAAAAACATAAGCATCAGCAGTAATAGTTTCTGTCGTATCCCCATTAGCTACAACTATTCCACTAACACGAGTTTCTCCATCATTCTCAGAAAACTGAATTTCCCTAACTTGTCGTCTAGTAAAAATCTTAGTCCCCCGTTCCTCCAAATAATCAACAATAGGTTTGTGCAGATACTCATAAGGAGAACCTTCCAACATTCGCAACACAGAAGCTTCTGTCTTAGCAGCAAATAATTGGAATATTGTCAACATACATCGGGCAGAAATATTATCTGCATCAATAAAACCCAGAGCATAAGCAATAGGATTCCACATCCTCTTAATACTTCCATCAGACCCACCTTGACCACGAAACCAGTCTCCAAAACTTACCCTATCCAAATCTCGAATAGTTTTCATTGCCCCATCAAAATCTACCAAACCTCTAACTATCGGACTGGTACCCAAGGCAATTGCATTTTGTAATTTATCTTGCACAGAGAGCTGAGATGTGGTAAAGAAAGCTTTTAATCCATTAAAAGGCGCTCCCGTGAGGAAACGAAAATCTAAGGAACCTGTTTTACCTCCCTTATTAATAAAATTGTGAGTATGTTCCTTGAGACGGAGATTTTTAAAGGCTCCCACTTTTTTCATTAAATCAAAAAGTTGGTAGTAACAGCCAAAGAAAACGTGCAAACCCATTTCCACATGGTTTCCATCTCCATCTACCCAACTCCCTACTTTCCCTCCAACAAAAGGGCGAGATTCAAATATTTCCACTTGATGTCCAGCATCAGCCAATTCTACAGCAGTGGCCATTCCTGCTAATCCCGCACCTGCGATCGCAACTCGCATTTTTTAGTTCCTTAACTCAGTTTTTTTACAATTTTTAACAATTTTAGCAAGAAGTAAGCTATTTTGAGGAGCGAGAAAGTAATTTGCCCTGAAGAAATGTAGAAAAATTTTTTGCAGATGTCTCAATTATGATTTAAGTATTTTCAGTTATAAACACTACATATCTATAACGTTATAGTTTTTAAATGCTACATATAGTGTTTTTCCCTAAGTCTTAGGTAATTTCCTCTTCTCTATTACTTTGTCTGAGTCACAAGACTTAGGCATTTTTCAGCTCTAGAGACTTCCCCATCAAAAATCATCT
>NZ_LGSU01001106.1 GCF_002260545.1 Hydrocoleum sp. CS-953
TCATTTCATTATCGAATTCCCATTAACACCCTACGCGGAACCAACCCCTACACCATTTGTTCTACTTCGCGCTTGTTCATAAATGATTGTCATCAATGTCATTATGATTGTTAATAGTATGAAGATTTGACTTCATCAAATCTTCTTGACGCTGCAGGGAGGGAAGTATGTTAGGATTAAATCATTGCATTCAGGTTCGAGTGCAATCATTTCCCTTTCCTTTATTGGATACATTTTTTTCAAATCATAAGAAAATACCATTTAAAAATGAATACTTCAAACTTCAGGACATTCCTGCAAGCTACTATTGTTGGAGCTACCTTTTCCCTACTCCAATATCCAGCTACTGCAGTTAAATTTGCCTCTACCATCAACCTTACAAATAGCTACCAAATCGTATTTAACTGGGAAGCAGAAAAGAGCTCCTTCGGGGATATGTCGGTTCAGAACAATGAGTTAACAGACTGGAATGCCACCATATCTGATTCTTCAGGCGGACAATTGCAATCTTTTGCACCACAATCTACACTGGAATTTGAATTCGACTGTTTCTCATGTGGACTTGGACCAAATTGGAGTCAGATTGCAGGTGCAGGTATAATAAAAGAATTAAGAATAATAGAAGATGATGTCTCAGTATTTGAGTTCAGCTATTTGGACGACCAAAAAGTAGTGAATTCTGAATTGTTTCCTATAGACACTGATTACATCTCGCAGTTGACGAAATTGAATAAGGTAGGCAGCGCTGAAGACGTCACCTCGACCAACGTCCAAACCCCCGAACCAGCCCTAACTATTGGTTTGATCACACTTAGCAGTTTAATGCTAGGTGGAAGAAGAAATACTAGAAAGGCAAAAGCCTAAAAAGTCTGCAAAATCAAAAAAGGAGAGGTGAAGGAAAATTTTTTCCTTCACTCTAACAAGTAGAAGAATTTGCCCACAGAAACCTTTGTCTCTGTCGGCGTTATGTTTATACCTCCTGACTCCTCTAAAATCATACTTTTATTTAACAACGCCGAATTAATAGCAGTTACCATTACTAGCGCGGACATTCTTGCTAAACACAAAAATTTAGTGCGTGCTGCGAATTTAACTTCTGATTTCTGACTTCATCTATAGCATTGTCCCATCGCAACTCAAAAAATATGATATGATTCACAATTGTTAATATTTGTGGATCGAAAAAAATGTATACTAACACTTTTTTTAATTTTCCTGTTTATACAGTAATTGAATTGACATTACTTTTCTCTATTCTCTTGGGAGTCATTTTTAAAGATATGTTGGAGTATAAACTAACTATCTGGTCTTGGTCTAGAAGCAAAAACTCTCAAGCAAAAATAGATTATCAAACACCTAACATAATAACTGCTTATTTAGGCACGACTTTATTTGTATTTTTATGTGTCGCATCTAGTCTTTCTACTTTTAATATTGTGGAATGGTTATCTATTGTTATAGGTGCAATAGTAGTCTTTCCAACAGCTTTATTGATTTGGGTACAATTAGGCTCAATGTTTAAGTTAATGGTTGAAGAGGGGATAGAAGCTATTAACATTGAAAAAGAATATATGTCAGGAGAAAAAAAAGTTAAGGCAGAAGAAACAACTAATCAATAGTTATATGATTTTCAGATAATTAGTTATAAAAAATTATTTGTTTGTAGTTGCGCTAAAGCGCCCCTAGTTGATTGACATATCTAAAATGGTGCGTTACGACGGATTGTTAAATCCTTTTCATAGTCTCGTCTTTTAGCCGTCTAACGCACCCTACTGGACTATAAATTTTACTGACTGATAACTGATAACTGATAACTGATAACTGAAATACCTTGCCAAAAATAGGTCTTGGTGGTAAATTCTTGGCTGAGGCTTTTAATTAAAATCCCGCCCTTTAAGGCAAGGTTTGATCAAAGAGCCAATAAACTAACCACTGTCCAGCTAGACCTGCTTTTTCAACTCAGATTGAGAAAAACAGTTTATGGCCAGGACAAAATTTGGTGTTGTGAGGTAGTCATGGGTCTTTTAAGACATACTATTTTGACAAGTGGTTGCTTGTCAATGTTTATTACATTCGGAGCAATTTATCCGGCGATCGCTGCTCCTGAAAATGAAAAAGTTGCCCAACGGGAAAGAACTCGTTCTGGGTCAGCAAATCAGATTGAGGTTGTAGGCTATGTTAAGGGTATTATTGGTAATGTAGTCACAATTCTCATAGATGAAGAAGACGAACTAGGCATTCCTGGAATTGGAGCTAATGATGGTGAACCAACCTATGTAACAATTCCTGAAGAGGAACGTGGTCAACTACGAACTCTATATTTTTCCCCTAAGCATACTATGGAAATAGCGGGTCTAGTACCTGGAATGCGGGTCTATGCTATTGTGGGTAAAGAAGATGACGATCCGGAAAAGCCTTGTGGTTGTATTGATTTCTTTAAAGTTATCCCAGATTATAATTATGAACGGGTAGAAGTTCGATTACCACAATATAATTTCCAGGGTCCTCCAGTCATAGAGTTCCCACCGCTTCAACCACCACCTCCTATCACACGACCTCCTGCACCACCACCTGTCAGAGGGCTGTGGTAATTTTCAGGAGAAATTCTATAATTTATTGTATGATGCCACTATTCAATTTTAGTGGCATTATTTTTTGTATATTTTCTTGTTTTTATACCCGATACTATGAGTGCGAACAATTGTTAACAATGCACAGCAAGATTAACCTGCTGAGGGGGTATCTCCCAATGTCTACAAGAAAACTTGTAGACGCCTTTAAACACTTACGTCGCCTTAGTTATCGGCGTTCGCAGAAGTTTCAATTACTTGACCATGCGCTTCGGTAACTTATCAGGATAGCGGTTACATAGTGGCCTGGTTTTACACCACAAACTGCTCTGTTTGTCAAACTTTAGCATAATCTATGCAACTATACCAGTATAACTAGATCAATATATATAAACTTATGTCAATGTTTATTAGTAAATCAAGAATAGTCGATCAACCTTCTGACTCCTGACTTTTGATTCTTGAGTTTTGACTACTGACTTTTGACTCATTATTTATAACTATTCAACCGGACATGATTTTATTTGTCCAAAGAATATTTATTTTAATTTATGGCCAGTAATCAAAAACTCTACAACTCTCTGAAAGTAGTATAGCTCAATGATTGGACTAACAAAGCTAATTTAATTAAAGCATTAGATTATTATAGGGGGAGATGATAGGATGGGGCAATAGGGCGATGGGGTAATAGGACAATGGGGCGATGGGGCGATGACGTGATGGCGCTGGTTTATCTCATTAAATAAATGTTATTAATGCATTAATTGAATACTGAACCCGTTCCTACAGAATGTTGATATTATTAATTTCAAGGATAACCCACCCTACTATTGCAACATTTTTAGATGTGTTGGTCTACTAAAATAAAAAAATACATATTCAAACAAATATCAGGTGCAAAAGGTATGCAGAGTTCTAAACAAAAAAGCACAGATAAACATTATAAATATGAGACAAAAGCTTTACCGGAGCAAACTTCTCTAACTGAAAATAATCAAAATACTGACTATCTACAGATAGAACAACTATTGCAAGCTTTAGCATTACAACTACCGAAGCATCATAATCAAATTGAGCAACTAAAAATTTGGAGGCAAATAACAGAGCGACTGGAAAATTTACCATTGCACAGCAGAAGATTAACAGCAATTATAGAACCAGGTAGTTTGAGCTTCCAATATGCTAGTTATCCCTTTTGCCAACTCATGGGTATAGATCGCATTGATGAAGTAGAAGCACAACCAAAAATTAAGCTTAACGAGTTATTCAGTGATTGGGATAACACGAGGCTAGAAAAACTTTACCGCCTACAAATTTTGCACTGGGTACTAAAACAACTTTATCAGATAGACACAGCAAATCTACAATTTCAAAATTATTCAGTTATATCAACAGTTAATTCCACAAAAAATTCAGAAGTCTGCCATATAGAATTCTGGTTTTGTTCTGACCAGCTAAAAGTTACGAGAGTTGACAAAAAAATAGATGAATTTGTAGATTTTAATCTCCAGTCAATGTCAAATTCTGAACAAGCAGCTTGGTTGATACAACCAGAAAATATAGAAATGTTAGCCCAAAATTTAAAATTGGAAAATTACCAAATAGAAGGCTTACTTTTACTCGAAGGGTTAGATGTCACTGTTAAAGAAAAAAAACGAAAACTAATCCAACTTTTAGTTGAACCAGAATCATTAGTGGAGAAAGAGAAATTTCAGCCAATAGAAAAATTAATGCGATCGCTATTCCGAGCAGATGATATGATGTTACTGCGAAATGAAGGAGAAAAACAATTCAAGTTATTTATTGGCAGTGAGTTTTTAACAAGAGCACCATATCCCAAGGTATATTCTACACTGAGCTTAGAGAATTCTCCAATCCTCAAAACTGCAACAAAAAATCAAATTCAAAATATTCCCGAACTTGAATCAAATTGTCCAACTGAGTATGAACAAAATTTATCTCAAAAAGGATTTCGCTCCTTACTTATAATTCCCATAGTGATTAAACCTGCTGCTCCACAAGAAGAGGTAGGTCTAGCAGAAATATTGGGAATAGTAGGATTAATGAGCAATCATCCGAGGAACTTTAATTTCTCTGATTACAAAAATGCCGAAGACTTGATTCCAGCTTTTATCGCTGCGGTTCGTCAAACAATTCAACAACGGTTTACTAATATTCGTAATATTCATCCTGCAGTCGAATGGCGATTTTTGCAAGAAGCTGAACGACGACGTTGGGGACTACCTCCAGAAACAATTGTTTTTGAGGATGTCTATCCCCTGTATGGTATCTGTGATATTCGTGGCTCTTCTACAGAACGTAACCGTGCAATTCAAAGTGATATTCTTGCTCAATTTCGCTTAGGTTTAGCTATTGTAGAAGCTGTTTGCCAAAAGCAAGATAGTGCTTTGTGTAACCAACTACGACAAGATATGTTGGAATATATTAAGTCCCTAGAAGAAAGAGTTTCAGTGGATACTGAAATCACAGCTTTAGAATACCTGCGTTGCCGTGTAGAGGTATACTTTGACTATTTTGTAAAATGTGGAGATACTATTAAAGCTGCTGTTGAAGCGTACCGTGCTGCTTGTGATAATAACCATCATAGCGTATATCAAGAACGAGAACGCTATGACCAGATGTTGCACAAAATTAACTACCATCTCCAAAATACTTGGGAAAAGTGGCAAAGACAGATGCAGCAAATTATCCCTCACCATTGTGATTTTGAGGCTACTGATGGCATAGATCACATGATGTATGTGGGTAAGTCTATTAACTCTGAATTTAATCAATTTCATCTTAGCAGTTTACGTTACGATCAATTACGGGCAATTTGTGATTGTGCCAGAACTGCTATACGTTTAAAGGCTGAATCTGAGGAGCCTATATTAGGAGTTGTGCATCTGATATTAGTCCAGAATTCTACCATTGATATTTATCATAATGAAAGTACGGAAAGATTATTTGATGTTAAAGGTAGTCACGATATTCGTTATGAAATTGTTAAAAAGCGTATTGACAAGGGCGTAGACAAGGACACAAAAGAGCGCATTACTCAACCTGGGATGTTGACGGTTGTTTATTCTACAGATGAGGAGTGGGAGGAATATGAACAGTATTTTCGTTATTTGGTTCGTGAAGGTTGGGTGGAGGATAAATTGGAGACTGGTTTGATTGAGCCTTTACAGGGAGTAAGTGGTTTACGGTATGTTCGGGCGAAGGTGCTGTTGTCTGAAGAAGTTGAATCTAATCAAAAATAGATTAATGATTAATTGAGGACTTACGCACGCGAAACCCGGTTTCTAGGGTAAATGATTGTTTTGAACAATAGACTTCTAGGAGAAACCGGGTTTCTGGGTTCCCATGCGTAATATCATGTCCGTTGGTATAGGAGCGTGTAAAAGCTGGGGAAATATCTATCATATTTAAGGTTTTTTCTTCTCTTAAAGCTTTTTTCCTAGATAACTAAAGCTTTCTTCCTTCTCTCCTAGATAATATGAGCCTTCTTCCTTACCTTCCCTATAGAAGCCCTAAGCGTATCTTGGCAAAGTTGCGAGTTTTTGGCTCAGGAGTCAGGACTCAGGACTCAGAAGTCAGGAGATTAAGAAATACTCAGAGGGGAAAAAGGTAGAAAAATGCCTCCATCTCCCTACCCTCCCCACACTTCCCACACTTCCCACCCCCATCATGTATAAAAAAATAAATACCTTCAGGGGTTCTATACAATACCGATGCTACCGGACATGATATAAGTCCTGTAATTATTAATTATTAATAGCTTTGTTGCAGAAAAGTACCGATATAGCAATCCTAAATAGTTAAAAAGAGCTGAAAACCTTGAAAATTATGACTCCTAACTCCTGACTCCTAACTACTACCAAAATACCACAACCGATCGGAGGATTGCTATAGAACATCCATTCCGCTTTCGTTCGCACAATTTACGCGGAGCAAGTGCGGCAGCTATATCGCTCTCTTTCACAATTATTGATTTTCTCTTCATCTATTGTCCAATAGTTAGGGTGGGGTGATTAAATCTCAAAACTTTCACCTGTAAAGGTTTCAGCCTTTTTCTGTCTCATATTGATGTTCTCTTCATCTATTGTCCAATAGTTAGAGTAGTTTCCGCGCCTTATGAAGTATATGCACAAGCAAGTGCGACAGCTATATACTTTCATGGAACAAAGCCATTATTAATTATTAATTATTCAGAGACTGGAGAGTAAAATAATTATTAAGAGAGCACGCGAAGTGACTAAAATCTAAAAGCGGTAATACT
>NZ_LGSU01001107.1 GCF_002260545.1 Hydrocoleum sp. CS-953
AGTTAAACCTGTATTTAGACATTATATAAAAAATTATATTTCCCACAAGTACACAACTACAATACCTAATATTTTATAGCACTTTTCAGATTGATAAACCACATTGTAACAACTAAAACCCTGTAAGGGCGTTGCATGCAACGTCCCTACAAAGTTATCATTCTACTACTACTTAGGAATATAGCGCTACACATTAAGGTTAGGACATTTCTAAATCATGTTAGCGGAGCTTTTCCCTATACGAAAAACCCTTTGACAGTTTACTATTCCCTAGAGCGTACCGCTATACAATCTAGCTACAGACACAGTAAGCTCTCCCTCATTATCATCAGGATAAGTATCAACAAAAAAGCTATAAAGAGTTGCCGTTTCCAGAACTTCTAACGTTAATGTTTCATTATATCCATTCAAAGTTGACCAGGTTTGCTCAACTGGAATTTTCGTCTTTTTATTCTTCACTTTTCCGCCACAAATCCACAATAAAACCACTGGCTCACCAGATGGACAAATATTAGAACCATAGCCAAATGTACCACTCTTAATCCGCAAAATATAAATCCCTGGCTCCAGGATTTGAGAAACTGATGTTTCCTTAATTCCCCTCATTTGTTCATCATTTAGTAAATAGCAATTGTTGCGACTATGAACAACAAGATGCTGAATTTCACAGTCACCAGGGGTAATATTGCTAGTTTGTTTAGNGCTCACCAGATGGACAAATATTAGAACCATAGCCAAATGTACCACTCTTAATCCGCAAAATATAAATCCCTGGCTCCAGGATTTGAGAAACTGATGTTTCCTTAATTCCCCTCATTTGTTCATCATTTAGTAAATAGCAATTGTTGCGACTATGAACAACAAGATGCTGAATTTCACAGTCACCAGGGGTAATATTGCTAGTTTGTTTAGTTGTTTCCAGTTTGCTGTTTGATACTTGAGAAACTGCACCAGCGCCAATAGTTGCTGTTGCTGTAGAAGACAAAATTGTTCCTGTTTTTTCAACAGAATCAACTTCAGTAAACACCGGCATTCGCATCGGACTAGAACTAGCTATCTTCAGCCACTGGAAATTATTAGTAACATAACCAATCTCAGCGACATAATCAACATAGCCAACACTACCAATATTGATAGTTATTTCCTTCTTCTGGCTAGACTCATCACAATTGTACTGTTGTATATTGTGAGGTTTTTGTGACTCTAGATCGATATCTGTAACATCCAAAATCCGCACTTGGTATTGCTGTCCACCTTGTTGTTTAGCTGCATCTTTAGCAGTTTGAGCAACTCCCCAATAAGCATAAGCACTTTGATTAGTACGAGGAACTATTGTAATCCAACTAGATTTCAATGCTTCTTTTGGAATAACTGGTGTCGTCTGAGTTGCATTTAGCTGTGTACTGTTCTCTTGAGTCATATTAGATGGTGGCATCCGCAGTCGGTTTGAACGAGCTAGCTTTAACCACTCACCATCATCTGTGGCATAACCTATTTCTGCTTGATATTCGCGATCGCTCATCACAACAGGAACTTGCATTTGGTTCTGAGTAGACTCATCACAATCATAAGCTTGTACATTGCTAGCTGGTTGTGCATCTAGTTCAATATCTGTAACATCATAAACTCGTAACTGGTATTCTTCTCCACCTTCCTCTTTGGCATGATTTTGAGCAGTTTGAGAAACTTTCCAAGCCACCATCATATTCTCTGCATCATCAGGAGTAATAGTAACTTGACTGGGAGATGACATCAATTTCCACCTTGCGGTAGCTCCACTGACTAATCCTTTTTCTGTTCCTGTCCTAGTCTCTTTACTGACATATTCTTCTAGAATTAGCACTCGCTGAGAACGAGCCAGTTTTAACCACTCACCATCATCTGTCACATAACCTATTTCTGCTTGATATTCGCCATCGCTCAGTAAGTTACCTATTTGCCACTGCTGATTGGACTCTTCGGAATCATAATACTTGACACTGTGAGCTGTTTGTGAATCTAGGTCAATATCTGTAACATCATAAACCCGGAGTTGATATTGCTGACCACCATGTAACTTGGCTGCATCTTTGTCTGCTTGTGGTACTGACCAAGTTGCTGATGCTGTTTGACTAGGGCCAGGTGTGAGAGTTATTTGACTATTTTTTTCTTGGTTTGCCCAGGCTGCTACTAACGCTGCTATTCCTGCTGCTCCTGCTATTCCAGTTCCTGCTATTCCGGCAATACCTGTACCAATACTAACAATGTCTGTTTCATTGGTATCTTCTGAAGTTGTGTCAGTGGTAGGAGTTTCTGCAGTTTCTTCTGGAGTCTCTATTAAACCTGCTCCTGCTANGTTTCATTGGTATCTTCTGAAGTTGTGTCAGTGGTAGGAGTTTCTGCAGTTTCTTCTGGAGTCTCTATTAAACCTGCTCCTGCTATTCCAGTTCCTGTTATTCCGGCAATACCTATACCAATAGCACCAACGTCTGTTTCATTGGTATCTTCTGAAGTTGTGTCAGTGGTAGGAGTTTCTGCAGTTTCTTCTGGAGTTTCTACTAAACCTGCTCCTGCTATTCCTGCTAAACCTGCTATTCCTGCTAAACCTGTAACAATATTACCAACCTCTGTTTCATTGGTATCTTCTGCGGTTGTGTCAGTGGTAGAAGTTTCTGCAGTTTCTTCTGGAGTTTCTTCTGGCGTCTCTACTAAACCTGATATTCCGGCAATATCTGTACCAATACTACCAATGTCTGTTTTATTGACATCTTCTAGGGTTGTGTCAGTGGTAGGAACTTCTGTAGTTTCTTCTGTTGTTTCTTCTGGAGTTTCTACTAAACCTGCTCCTGCTATTCCTGCTAAACCTGCTATTCCTGCTAAACCTGTAATAATATTACCAACCTCTGTTTCATTGGTATCTTCTGCGGTTGTGTCAGTGGTAGAAGTTTCTGCCGTTTCTACTAAACCTGCTCCTCCTGCTATTCCTGCTATTGGAGTTGTGTCAGTGGTAGGAGTTTCTGCAGTTTCTTCTGGAATCTCTACTAAACCTGATATTCCAGCAATACCTGTACCAATACTACCAACGTCTGTTTCATTGACATCTTCTGGAGTTATCTCAGTAGTAGAAGTTTCTGCAGTTTCTTCTGGAGTTTCTTCTGGAGTCTGTACTAAACCTGCTCCTACTATTCCTGCTAAACCTGCTATTCCAGCAACACCTGTACCAATACTACCAACATCTGTTTCATTACTATCTTCTAAAGTTTTCTCAGTGGTAGGAACTTCTGTTGTTTCTTCTGTTGTTTCTTCTGGAGTCTCTGCTAAACCNAAGTTTTCTCAGTGGTAGGAACTTCTGTTGTTTCTTCTGTTGTTTCTTCTGGAGTCTCTGCTAAACCTGCTATTCCAGCAACACCTGTAACAATACTACCAACCTCTGTTTCATTGACATCTTCTGGAGTTGTGTCAGTGGTAGAAGTTTCTGTAGTTTCTTCTGTTGTTTCTTCTGGAGTCTCTGCTAAACCTGCTGCTCCTGCTATTCCTCCTATTCTGGTAATACCTGTAACAATACTACCAACGTCTGTTTCATTGGTATCTTCTGAAGTTATTTCAGTGGTAGGAGTTTCTGTATCTGTTTCTGGAGTTACTGTAGTTATTTCTGATGGTTCAGTTACCCTAACAGTAGTATCTACTCCTACTTCTTCCTCTAATATCTGCACTCGCTCAGAACGAGCTAACTTTAGCCACTCACTCTCATCTGTGACATAACCTATTTCGGCTAGATATTCTCGTTGAGTCTCTAGAGACTCTAGTTCTTTGTGCGTACTTGATTCTAAGATATCATGCTGTTGCACACTCTGGGGTAGAGGTATTTGTGAATCTGGCTCAATATCTGTAACATCATAGACTCGTACTTGATATTGCTCACCACCGTATGATTTGGCTGCATCTTTGTCTGCTTGTGGTACTGACCAAGTTGCTAATGCTGTTTGACCATAATTAGGGGTCAGAGTTATTTGACTATTTTTTTCTTGGTTTGCCCAGGCTGCTACTAACCCTGCTATTCCTGCTACTCCTGCTACTCCTGCTATTCCTGCTATGGGAGCTACTCCCATGCCAGACGTACCAATGGCTGCTTGATTTTCACCTTCTGGGGTTGGGGTGGGTGGAGCGTCAGGGCCTTCTGCGATTCCAGAACCAGTCACAGGAGTTCCGCCTACAGAGGGGGAGANGTACTGACCAAGTTGCTAATGCTGTTTGACCATAATTAGGGGTCAGAGTTATTTGACTATTTTTTTCTTGGTTTGCCCAGGCTGCTACTAACCCTGCTATTCCTGCTACTCCTGCTACTCCTGCTATTCCTGCTATGGGAGCTACTCCCATGCCAGAAGTACCAATGGCTGCTTGATTTTCACCTTCTGGGGTTTGGGTTGCTGGTGCATCAGTTCCTTCTCCAACTCCAGCACCAGTAACAGGAGTTCCCCCTACAGGGGGGGAGTCTGAATCTGTAGTTGTTCCAGGAGCTACAGCAGTTCCTCCTGTTCCTACTGACTCATCTCCACGCCCTCTTAGCAGTCCCCATAATAATGCTCCTATTAAAGGAATTCCTAATAACAGTAAGATCCACCAGGGAAATCCTTTTTTTTCTGTTTCTTGATTGGTATCACCAGTAGGTGCTTGCACCAGTGTTGTCTCAGTTGTATTATCTGGACTGGATGTAGTTGTTAGACCTCCCGCAGTTGAGGTATTAGTTTTCTCCTGCTGGTTTAATCCTGCCTCAGTTGTATTGTCTGGACTGGATGCAGTTTTTAGACCTCCCGCAGTTGAGGCATCAGTTTTCTTCTGTTGGTCTACTGCTGCCTCAGTTGTATTATCTGGACTGGATACAGTTGTTAAACCTCCCGCAGTTGAGGCATCAGTTTTCTTCTGTTGGTCTACTGCTGCTACAACTGCTTGACCACTTTCAGAAGTAACTAAACCAAGAAATGCTATAACTTCTGGAGGTGCAGCATCTTTTTTATAAACGTAGGTACGAGGTTGAGAGTATGGGTAGCGGGGGTCATCCGGCAGAATTGTGTGCATCTTAACAACCCGAACATTTTCCTTATTCAGCACTTGGTCAGCGATCGCATAGCCAATTCCATTTTCACCTAATTCTTTAATGACTGCTGCTGTATCATCCTCAGATAACTGAATCGTGTTACCTCCGGTCTGAAATAGACTTTTTTTAAACACCTCGTAGTTTTGGAAAGCTTGTCTGGTATCGCTAAAATCTGGGCGATCGATAAAGCGAATTTGTACTTCTGGGCCTCCTACTTCTGACCAATTTGTGATTTCTCCCCTAAATATTTTGGCAAATTGATCGAATGATAAATTTTTTTGAAATGGATTGTCCGGCCCGACTATAATCGCTATTTTACTTCTGTTAATGGGGACTTCAACTAATCCTTGGTCTTTTTCCTGAGAAGTTAATTGACGCCCCACAGCTACTAAATCTGTTTCTCCTTTTAATAGGGCTTCTAATACTGCACTTGTATTACCTGATACCAGTTTAACTTGAGCATCTGGATATTTTTGTTCGTAACGTTGTTTTAGTGCTTGATTAATAACTGTCATACTACTAGAGCCTGACAATGTTATTTTTGTGCCACTTGGCAGGGATTCAGGTAGTGGGTAAGTAGTATCTGAATTGACCGATTGAGCTAGGACAGTATTGCTTAAAAAAGATAAATTAGCAGCTTCTAAGGGCTTGGGAGTAGCAGTTAAGGTTAGCAATACTACTGATATTTGAAATAACTTTTGGCTAGATGAAGACATTTTTATCTGATTTATAGGAAGGACAAAATATGGTTAAATTAACCTTTAGCAATTAGCCTTCAGTTTGAATCTAACTTCCCTATCAGCTATTAGTTTTTTACTAATGAATTGACAGTTAAATTTTTTCCAACTGAAGGCTAAATTCCTTATGAATAATTTTTGTAATTACACCCTCAGTGGGCTTTTTACTGAGAGCTTTTTCAATGTAAATAGATAGATTTTGATGAAATATACTCTTGATTAGTTATGACTAAAATGGAAGTAAAGTAATAGTTTTTTGAGGTTTACGATCTTTAGTTCATCAAACAAATAATTCACATTTTAACTATAGATATTGTCAATTCTCCTTGATTATCCTCAATGTAACTATCAAAGAAAAATGCACAAATATTTGTTTTTTGTAGCACTTCTAAAGTTAAAGTATCGTCATCACCATTTAAAGTTGACCAAGTAGCTTCTACTTCTAAGTTAGTTTTTTTATTGATAAACTTGCCACCATAAATCCACAACATGACAATAGGTTCACTAATTTTATTGCCGTTATTTTGGTATCCAAACGAACCACTGCGAATTCTAATTACATAGATTCCTGGTTCTAATGTTGTCGAAACTGCTGTTTCTTCCTGAATTTTCCGCATAGCTTCAGCATCAAGGAGATAGCAGTTTTTTTTGCTGTCAATCTTCAGATCCGTAACTGTACAACCTTCCATATCTATTTCTATATTCCTACTCAAATTTTCTACTCTTCTTAACTAAGGCCATTCCTAGTATCTATTTGAAAATCTCATACAACTGTCCAACAATTAATAATCAGTCAGAGGCATATCTTAGTTTAAGAATCGTTCTGTAGTTAGTTTACACCTGTTTAGTCCATCCCTTTACTATTTGGCCTCATCAAAATATTAAATAATGTTGCCAACTTTGATTTTTTGAGTTAAGTTATATTACATAAGCTTGAAATAAAACAAGGATAATGGTCATGGAAAATCAAGATAAAAAGTTAGGTTTTACTGACTTTGCAGAAACTTGGAATGGTCGCTTGGCAATGTTGGGTTTTGTGATTGGT
>NZ_LGSU01001108.1 GCF_002260545.1 Hydrocoleum sp. CS-953
ATTTAAAATAAAACTATAAACAAATAAATCAATAACTTAGGCCACAATAATATATTGAACTTTAAGGTAGATTTTATGAAAAAGTCTATAGAAAATAAGTCTACTGGTACTCATCCATTGAATAGATTTGTAACTAGAGAGGCCCTAGCATTTCATTTAGGAATTAAATCAGACAATATATACAAAATAAGCTGTTGGCGATATGTAATTCATGTTGTAGGAAAAGGTAAAAGTAGATTTGTCAGTTATGCTGATCTGCCACCAATTTTAGGAGTAGAGGAACCAAGAAAAGCTGATTTTGCTAAATGGCGCAAGCGAATAAAAACTAGAAAGCAAAAGTATGTACCTAAATTTTGGTCAGAATTTTATGTCAAAAAAATTGAAGAGTCTAATTCAATTCAAACCTTATTAAAATGGGAAAATTTAGTCAAACAATGTAAGTCATTAATCTCATTAGAAGGAATCCAAAAAATTGAGAATGCTTTAGCTCAAGAAAAGTCTAGATTAGAAAAAATCAGTCACTAAAATTTTTGAAATAAAACGATAAAAATATTGATTGCTATTTGACTAATTGTCAAGTTGAGTTAAATAGCAATTGAGTAAAATAGTAAAATTAATTAACTTATATTTATAACAGATTTAAACAAAGCGATCGCTGCCACAAAACAAATATAGCAATCCTAAATAAGTCGTAACAAATCAAAAAGTAAATAAAAAAACTGAAAGTCCCACCAGATGAGCTGTAGCAATAGTGCCTCTCTTGGTGCGCGTTCCCTCTCTTGGTCAGCATTCCCTTGCGCCTGGCGGCGACGCGGGGTCTGACCGCTTGCGTCTATCGCCGACGCGGGGTCGCACCGCTGTTGCCTAAAAAGCAGTAAGATTTTTGACACGAATATGCGGAGGATTGCTATATTAAATCTGACACAGTAAATCTGGCAAAAATAGAAAATTAGGCTATAGAGGAAAAAAAGCAGAATAAGTAACACAACATCTACTCCCCATATTGACCAAATTGCCTCAAAATAAAGAGTATAGATTTAGTCAAGGAATAAGGAGTAGACCATGCGACTATTACACACCATGCTGCGAGTCAACAACTTAGAAGAATCCCTCAAATTCTACTGCGATGTCCTCGGCATGAAACTACTACGCCAGAAAGACTATCCTGGTGGGGAATTTACTCTGGCCTTTGTTGGTTATGGCGATGAGTCAGACCATACAGTATTAGAACTGACCTATAACTGGGGTACCGATAAATACGATTTGGGCAACGCTTATGGCCATATTGCTTTGGGAGTTGATGATATTTATGGCACTTGCGAACAAATAAAAGCACAAGGAGGCAAAGTTACTAGGGAACCAGGGCCAATGAAACATGGTTCCACAGTTATTGCTTTTGTGGAAGACCCAAATGGATATAAAGTAGAGCTAATTGAGTTAAGCACTCACAGTAGTAGCTCAGAAAAAGAAGTTGCAGCTAGTGCTAATTAAAAAATTACAGAAGAGGGAGAAGAGAAGAAGTTAAGGAAGTCAGAAAGTTGTTTTTGTAAAGGGGGATGCGTGAGCAACCCTCCAAAAACATTTCCCTCAAAAAGGTAGGGTAAAGGTAGGGTAAATTACCCAATTATTTTGATAATAAATAATTAGTAATTAACTCAAAGCTAAATAAATGATGTTTTTGGCTATCTTTCTTTAATCTGAAAAACTCAGGGAGGATTAATTTGTGGTAAATATTTTGGCTGGAAAAATATCAGGCTAATATCTATGAACCTTTGTCATAATTTGGCAAAATTATAGACTTATTGAGTAGATAAATACAGTCTAGAGTTAAACCCACAATATATCTTCACTTCTTCCTTTTCTAAGAAATACAAGGTTAAACTAAGCTAAAGCAAGGTTAAAAGCTACTATATAACTATAATTTTATTTAATTACCAATGGACAATTAATAATTAATCAACGAGGTCATTATCAATTATCCATTATCAATTATCCATTATCAATTATCCATTATCCATGCAGCCAACTGACCCAAGCAAATTTACAGAACAAGCCTGGGATGCTATAGTAAAATCCCAAGATGTTGCTAGACGCTACCAAAACCAACAACTAGAAGTAGAACACTTAATTATTGCTCTCCTAGAACAACAAGGCACAGCTAATAAAATTTTAAATCGTTCTGGTATAGAACCGGAACGCCTTCTGCAACAAATAGACACTTTTGCTAAACGCCAACCTAAAATAGGTAGTATAGAACATCTCTACTTAGGGCAAGGTCTGGAAATTTTTCTAGACCTCGCTGATGAAGCTAGAGAAAAATGGGAAGATAAATTTATTGCTGTTGAACATCTCCTACTCGCCTTTCACCAAGATAAACGTCTGGGTAATAAACTTATTGGTGGTGGAACTCCTCAACTACCAACTCGCCCTGGTTTTGAACGCCCCCAAACTACTCCACAAGTTGAATTTGAAGAACTAGAGGCAGCTATTAAAGCAGCTCGAGGTAGTAACAAGGTTGAAGACCAAAACCCAGAAGCTACTTATGATGCTTTGGAAAAATATGGGCGCGACCTGACGGAGTTAGCTAAAGCAGGTAAACTTGACCCGGTTATTGGTAGAGATGAAGAAATTCGGCGGGTGGTTAGTTGTCTGTCTCGTCGAACAAAAAATAATCCTGTACTTATTGGGGAACCCGGGGTGGGTAAGACGGCGATCGCTGAAGGTTTAGCTCAACGTATTGTGAATGGCGATGTTCCGGAGTCTCTGAAAGAACGGCAACTTATTAGTCTGGATATGGGTAGTCTTATTGCAGGGGCAAAGTTTAGAGGAGAATTTGAAGAACGTCTCAGATCGGTTTTGCGGGAAGTTACCCACTCGGACGGTCAAATAGTTCTGTTTATTGATGAGTTACATACAGTTGTTGGTGCAGGTTCGGGGGGCGGTACTGGTTCTGGTGTAGATGCAGGGAATTTGCTCAAACCAATGCTTGCTCGTGGGGAACTTCGTTGTATTGGTGCAACAACTATTGATGAATATCGTAAACATATAGAGAAAGATGCTGCCCTCGAACGTCGGTTTCAAAAAGTAGAGGTTGGTCAACCTAGTGTTGAGGATACTATTTCTATTTTGCGGGGGTTGAAAGACCGTTATGAAACTCACCACGGAGTAAAAATTACTGATGCTGCTTTGGTTGCTGCTGCTACTTTGTCTAACCGTTACATTTCAGACCGCTTTTTACCAGATAAGGCGATCGACTTGGTAGATGAAGCTGCTGCTCAATTAAAAATGGAAATTACTTCCAAACCAGTGGAGTTAGAAGCTATTGACAGACGGATAATGCAGTTGGAGATGGAAAAACTTTCTATTGAAGGAGAGTTGCAAGGCAATAATAAAGATAAAAATGCTGAAGCTACCCCACCTGTAAAAGTATCTCCCACTTTACAACGCATTACTAATGAAATTAATACTTTGAAACAAAAGCAGGAAAAATTTGCCTCTAAATGGTCTGGGGAAAAAGAGTTGTTGAATGCTATTAATTCCCTCAAAGCAGAAGAAGATAAATTAAAAGTACAAATAGAACAAGCAGAACGAGCTTATGATCTGAATACGGCAGCTCAATTAAAATATGGGGAGTTAGAAACTGTACATCGCGATCGCGAAGCAAAAGAGGCAGAATTATTAAAAGTCCAAGCTCAAGGTTCTTCCCTCCTCCGAGAACAAGTGACTGATGCGGATATTGCGACAATTGTTGCTAAGTGGACTGGTATTCCAGTAAACCGTTTATTGGAGTCGGAACGCCAGAAGTTACTGCAATTAGAAAAGCATCTACATCAAAGAGTAATTGGGCAGTCAGAAGCTGTATCAGCCGTAGCAGCAGCTATTAGAAGAGCCAGAGCAGGAATGAAAGACCCAGGGCGACCTATTGGTTCGTTTATGTTTTTGGGTCCGACTGGAGTTGGTAAAACTGAGTTAGCACGGGCGTTAGCAGGATTTTTGTTTGACCGGGATGATGCTTTAGTCCGAATTGATATGTCGGAATATATGGAGAAACACGCCGTTTCTCGGTTAGTGGGTGCGCCTCCCGGATATGTAGGTTATGACCAAGGGGGTCAGTTATCGGAGGCAGTAAGGCGACATCCTTATTCTGTAATTTTGTTTGATGAAGTCGAGAAGGCACACCCGGATGTATTTAACGTATTACTACAAGTATTAGATGATGGTAGAATTACAGATTCTCAAGGTAGGTTGGTTGATTTTAGTAATACTGTAATTGTGATGACGAGTAATATTGGTAGTGAGTATATTTTAGATGTGGCAGGAGATGATTCTAAGTATGAGGAAATGTATAAGCGAGTGATGGGAGGATTGAGAAAACATTTCCGCCCAGAATTTTTAAATAGGGTAGATGAAATTATCTTGTTCCACACTTTAAGGAAGAGTGAATTACGTCAAATTGTGGAGATTCAAGTGAAGAGAATTGAACGATTATTAGGGGAACAAAAAATTAGTTTGAAGTTAACTGCTGCAACATTAGACCACATTGCTGAAGTTGGATATGACCCGGTTTATGGAGCGCGACCTTTGAAAAGAGCGATTCAAAAAGAATTAGAAAATCCTCTAGCAAATTTGATTTTAGAGAATAAATTTATTGGTGGAGATATTGTAGTAATTGATTGTGTAGATGGGAGTTTGGTATTTGGAAAAAAAGAGGAACTAGAATTGGTAAAAAAATAATTGTATAACAGTGCGAGCTTCTAGCTCGCCAGTATAATTAAATGATTTTTTTTAGATAAAAGTTACAGCTATAGCAATCCTAAATAGATTGCGGGTAATCAAAAAGTAAATAAAAAAGCTGAAATTCACACCTGTTGCCTGTTGCCTGTTGCTTAAAAAGCAGTAAGATTTTTGACATGAATATGCGGAGGATTGCTATAGTATTACTGTCCGAAAAGTTAGTAGTAATTAAACATGAAATTAACAGCAACATAACAATATAAAGTAAACAAACTTACTAACTGCTGAATAAAGCATCAGATGCGTGATACTCCGTCAATCTTTAACTAATACATTCACTCCTATTTTTCTGGTTCGTCTAGACGAGCGAACAGGTAATTTATTCATCTTGGCAGGAGATAATATAGAGATATAAATATATCCCGATGGTATTTGGAAATTCTTATAATGAAGCTAGATTTTAATAGCATGAATAAAAGCCAACTTAGAGCTTATGTTATTTCTCATCCTAATGAGAAAGCAGCATTTCATATATTTGTTGATCGCTTTACCTCTGAAGCTCCAACTGAGACTTTTGATATTCCGAAATCAATTGCAGAAGTTGAAGAAGTTGATATTGTGATTAGAAAAAAATTAGAACAATTCAAAGAAAAGTAGATGCACAAATTATAGAGGTATGGTCTGATTGAGTATTCCTTCTCGAAAAGGTTCAATAAAAATAATGATTATCTGCTTAACTAATTTTGATGTTAATTTCACAATAATGAACCAAAAATAATGCGATGATTAGCCTAAATATAGATGACATTAAACAAAAGTTATCAGAGTTTATTAAACTGATTCAATAAGGTAATAAATTAATCATTACCCACGCTGATAAACCTATTGCTGAAGTTAAACCAATTCCTACAAATTAACAGCAAAAACAATCTCATCCTATTGGTTTATTTGTAGATGAATTTGTTGTACCAGATGACTTTAACGATCCTCTTGCTGAAGAAATTATTAACCTGTTTACCAATCCATGAAAATACTCTTAGATACTCATATCTTTCTCTGTTTTATTACTAAAAGTAAATGACTTTCAGGAATGGGAAAATTGTGATTCAGCACAATACAACAGAAATAGATATTGCTGAAGAATAGGTGAATTTAGGAGTGCCAAAACATAATATTGTTATTGGTTTCCATTAACATTTTAAGAGACAATTTACAGAAGATGCAGTTAATTAGTAAGTAGTAATTTTTTCATACTCATAGTTTGATGTGAAGAAAGCATAAAGTCAACAACTTTCACCAAACCAGCGGATTAAAATGTTTTCCTTTAAAAGCTACTGAAGTTACATCGCTAAAATTAATAAACCGAAGTTTGTAATCTTTTTGCCACTTTTTCATAGCTATTTGTTCGCCATTTCTGTTAGAATCATCTAAAAAGACAGCATAATTATCAGCTAATAATTTTTCTTTAACTAAAAAGGGTAAAGCTGGAAAGCGAGAAAGACTATTCTTTTTAGTTCCTGCTTTCGGGCCGTCTACAAATATAATATCAAACTTAGTATCACTAAATTTATCTTGGATTTTTTCACTATACCACGGAGTTTTTTCCAAAGCTAAAGAGGTAGGCTCTAATGGTGCATAAATAAGTTTAACAAAGTCAGTAAGATTTTCTTTTCTAAGAGCTATTTCTAAGATATCCAAATATTTACTATCACTTTCTACTGTAAATAATTTAAAATTTAGATTATTCAGTTTGGCAAATTTAGCACAAGAGATTGTTGATATACCTCCACCAAATTCAATCATGTATTTTCTTTGGTTGATTTGTATATCATTTAATATACAAGCTAGAGTATGGGGATTAACAGAAAAACCTGTGATCGGAAAATAGTTTGTACTATCTGGCAAAAAATCACTGATTAACTGAAGTGCTAGATTATCTCGTTGAATTTGTCTAGATTGACCAAAAAAAACTTTTGAGCGATTGAAAATTTGTTGTATTTTATTAATCATTATTACTCCTACTTATAGGTTAAGCATATTTTTTAAATGAAAATACTAGCTTACTAACTTTGCTTATCAACTTTCTTCTTAGACTTATTTAAAGAAGTCAGGGAATAGGGAATAGAGAGAGA
>NZ_LGSU01001109.1 GCF_002260545.1 Hydrocoleum sp. CS-953
TGCTAATAATAATCAAACAGCAGGCGGTAATATTTCCGGAGATGTTAATCAAAATGCTGGCAATAATGCTAATAATAATCAAACTGCCGGAGGTAATATTATCGGAGATATTAATCAAAATGCCGGCAATAATGCTAATAACAATCAAACTGCCGGAGGTAATATTATCGGAGATATTAATCAAAATGCCGGCAATAATGCTAATAATAATCAAACAGCAGGCGGTCAACAAACAATTGGTAATGTAACTCAAACTGCAGGTAATAATGCCATCAATATTCAAACAGCAGGTGGTCAGCAAAATATAGGAGAAATTAATCAAACTTTTGGCAATGAATCTATCAATATCCAACGTCCAAGAGTTAATCAAAATACAGATAATACCTCAGTAAATTCTAATAATAATAATAGTATCAATATTAATCCTGTTATTAATCAAACAAATTCCCAGAACAATTCCACAAATAATACCACCACAAATTCCCAAGAAACTAACACTTTCTCAACAACCACAACCTCCGAGATAATTTCGACAGCTACTCCCAGTAACAATAACCAAACAGCCAACACAACAACAGCCCAAAGTCAGACAGAATCATCCATTAACAGTAGCACCGACACCCAACAAATCTTAAAAATAATAGACACTCCTAATACAAATCCTCTCACAGTTGCCACAAGTTCAGACCAAGTAATAACCATCTTAGAACAAACTCGTAGCAACGAATATTCTAATTATTTAGGAGTAGATTTACAGTCACAATTTCTCAGGACAAAAAACGTCCGAGAAATCTTAACCGATATGGCAGCTCAAACCGGAAAAGAATCTGCCGTTGTTTATATTAACACTTATCCAGACCAATTACAAATAATATTATATACCAAAGATGGTCAGCCAATTATTAAAACTATCCCCGCAGCCAAGTACAAAGCAATTAAGAAAAATGCCCTGACTTTACGCGCACACATTATCAATCCTTCCCGCCGTCATACTGATAGCTATTTGCCATCAGCACAACAATTATATGATTGGCTCATCGCACCTATATCAGCAGAATTAGAAGCAGCAAATATTGATACTTTACTGTTTAGTATGGATGAAGGTTTACGAACTTTACCTCTGGCAGTATTACATGATGGGTCACAATTTTTAATTGAAAAATATAGTATTAGTTTAATTCCCAGTGTCAGTTTAATGGATACTAATTATCGCTCTCTTGAAGATACTAAAGTATTAGCAATGGGAGCAAGTGAATTTACATCTCAAAGTCCTTTACCAGCAGTACCTGTGGAGTTAGACATTATTTCCGAAAAACTGTGGCAGGGTCGTCAATTCCTCAATGAAGATTTTACTCGTAATAACTTGTTGAATGAACGTAAAAATTATCCTTATCCTATTATTCATTTAGCTACTCATGCAGAATTTTTACCCGGTGTAGCTAGCACCTCCTACATTCAGTTATGGGGTGACGAACAAATAAAATTAGACCAAATTAGGGAGTTTGGTTGGAATGAACCAGCAGTAGAATTGTTAGTCTTGTCTGCTTGTCGCACTGCTTTTGGCGATAAAAATGCGGAATTAGGGTTTGCCGGGTTAGCGGTAGCAGCAGGAGTCAAGTCAGCTTTAGCTAGTATTTGGTATGTGAGTGATGAGGGTACATTGGGGTTAATGACAGAATTTTATACTCATTTGAATAATGCTAAGATTAAGGCGGAGGCGTTAAGACAAGCACAGTTAGCAATGTTGCGAGGAAAGGTGGTTATTACAAAAGGGGAGTTAAGGGGAAGTGGAACGCGTCGTGCGGTGGTGTTACCGTCGGTGTTAGCAAATATACAGTATGATAATTTATCTCATCCTTATTATTGGGCGGGGTTTACTCTGGTTGGTAGTCCTTGGTAAGAGAATTTAGAATTTAGAATTGAGGAGGTAGGAGGCAGGAGGTTCTGTTCATATAAAATCCCCTTGTCTCCCTGTCTCCCTGTCATGAGAATTGAGAATTGATAATTTAGAATTGATATCATGTCCGTTGGTATCGTTTGTCTAAAAGTTGGGGAAAGAGCTACAATTAGTAAGGTTTTTCCTTCTTCCTTCTTCTTCCTTCTTTCTTCTCTTCTAGATAACTAAAGCCTTCTCTTCTAGATAACTAAAGCCTTCTCTCCAAGATTACTAAAGCCTTCTTCCTTGGTAAATGGTTAAAATCTTGCAGTGCAGGCCGGAAAGCACGCAATAGATGTACCTCATAACTTCGGAAACCGCTGTAATATTACCGGGTAATTAATAATTATTAATTAAATAATTGAGGTTAAAAGCCTCCCCTTTCAAGGGGAAAAAAATCAATTTTTTCCTTAGCTTGTCAATCCGATGGTTTTAACCAGAGGTAATTATCAATTATCAATTATCAAAAAACCTTTTTCTAGCTTTTTTCTTTGGATGATTGGACTTTGCGTTTGAGGGTTGAGACTGCACCAACGGCACCGAGAGCGATGAAACCAAGACTGGAGGTTGGTTCGGGAACTGTTCTAGATTCAGCAAAGCTTTGGCCTCCTCCACTGAGTGTTTGCTCTGAAGTCAGATCAAACTGAGAAAGATCCAAAGTGTAACTAAAAGATATATCTGATAGCAAACCATCATTTGTTCCAAGTCCATTCGTCGGATCTTCTAAAAGAGCTTCTAAATCTAAAGCTGTAGTCGAAAATGTAAGACTTGGATCGGAATTAAAATTAACAATAGCATCTACTGAAGAAAGTCCTAATGCCAATATCTCTATTGAAAAAATAGGGTTTTCTAGTACAGTTGATTCTCGACTGAATGTCGTACGAGCCATATCCTGTTCATCTTCTGCAAAAACTGAAGACCCTGCTTCTAAAGTGATTTCCTCATCAAAAATATTATCGAGGAAAGTTTCTGTACCAAAGAATTGTGGGTCCCTACCACGAGCAATTGCCGATCCAGATGGGCTTCTATTCTCTCTGTTTACAATTGCAGCAAGATTGAGTTGCCAGTTGAAGTAAGATCCTTTTTGTTCTGTTACTTGCATGTTAGAGGCAGCTCTAACTCTTGTAACTTTTCCAGACTGCTGACATGAGTCGGACAATGCCAGTGTTTCATTTCTGTTTGAGTTATAAGAATAGCTTCTTTGATTTTGACTCTTTTCTCTCTGACCACATTCTGTATTTTGATTTCCCAGAGTATAATTTGCCCTTTCTACTCGACCGCTATCATTATTTGTATCCCTTGAACTGGTGTTGTTAGTAGTCCAGTTTACACTAGCTCTAGCGTTAAGTGCATAAGCTTCTTGATTAAAAGTTGTAATTGTTAAACAAAATGCTGATAAGATTAATGATAAATAATTTTTAGTGGTCTTTAACACTTAATAAACCTCCTATTGACAAAATTCAAATTTGCTACTGCACACTGCAGCTAATTCCACCAAGCGTGACGTACACCCTTAGCTACCAAGATCCTGCACTACAAATATTTATTTAATTGTTAATATCCAAATTAAAAATACTTGGAATCTGCTGTAATTAACTATAACATACTGCTTCTTAAATAATTATCATAAATCAGTATCTTTACTGAATCTTCATAAACTTACAATGATAATTGATAATTGATAATTGATAATTGATAATTGATAATTGATAATTTAGAATTCTATCTGGCTGCTAAAAAATTTTGACAATTAATTTTGACATCAATTATTGTTTTTCCCTTTTGTTCCGAATAATACTACTATTTCTTTTAGTTTTTATCGGCTTTGTTGCATAAAAGTAGTGATAGAACATCCATTCCGCTTTGGTTCGCACATCAAACGCAGAGCAAGTGCGGCAACTATATCGCTCTCTTTCGCGATTATTGATGTTCTATTCATCTATTGTCCAATAGTTAGGAGGTACAGATCGACTCTCAAAACCTTTACAGGTAAAAAATTCAGTTTTTTCTATCTCAGATTGATGTTTTACTCATCTATTGTCCAATAGTTACAGCAGTTTCCGCGCATTATAAAGTACATATGCACAAGCAAGTGCGGCAGCTATATGTTTTCATGCAACAAATCGGGATCTAGCAATCCGCGCTTACAGCGGTTTTTATGATTACTAGACCACAGTAGGGACATTGCACAGGCAAAAATGCGTTTTCCGTTCCGGAATGCTCCGCTTTCCATGTCGCGCAGCGTTTTGCTGGCGCACAACTTTCCGTCAGCAAAACATCCCTACGGGGTTTTTGGTTATGGCGATGTGGTTCATCAATCTGAAAACCGCTGTATGTTGTAAGATTTTATCTAACGGGGTTTGGTTTCCAAATCCCATCTTAGCTTGGGGAAAGGAGACGAAACCCCTACAATTTTTTTTCACAAATCATTTTAGAGAAATCTTTCCAGAGTCAAACTTGTCAAATGAAAGAAAATAATTAACTAAACTGAAAAATGAAGGTTATACTGTAAACTAAAAAATACTCTTAGAAAACTTACCCAAACCCCATGCGGTTGCAACGTCAGTTCAGTGGACAAATTATCACCTTAGACACCCAAAACCCAATTGGTGGCGGTGGTGAAGGTCGTATCTATTCTGTGGTACAAAATCCATCTCTAGTGGCCAAAATTTACCATAAACCTACAGACGAGGATGCCCATAAACTGACCGTAATGTTCTCTCATCCACCAGACGCACCTATGGGAACCGGACATTCAGCGATCGCGTGGCCTATAGACCTATTACGCACTACCAATAACAAACACCAAATAGTTGGCTTTTTAATGCCTCGTGTTTCCAGAGCGGAACCGATACATATATTCTACAACCCTAGAAACCGTCGGCAACAAAAACCCCTGTTCAACTATCGTTATCTCCACCGCACCGCTCGTAACTTAGTGGCAGCAGTCAACGCTTTACATAACAGTGGATATGCCATCGGGGATGTCAACGAATCAAATATTCTAGTCACCGATACCGCTCTTGTCACCCTAGTTGATACCGACTCATTTCAAGTTCGCGACCCCTATACCCTAGAAATTTACCGTTGTCCAGTCGGTAAACCAGAATTCACCCCTCCGGAATTACAAGGTCGGAGTTTCCGGGAAATTGACCGCAAACCCGAACATGACTTATTTGGCGTAGCAGTATTAATATTTCAACTATTGATGGAGGGAACTCACCCTTTTGCTGGAGTTTACAAAGGTAGAGGCGAACCTCCAACTCTCGAAGCACGAGTCAAAGCAGGTCATTTTCCCTACAGTACAAAGCGAGTTCCCTATCGCCCGACACCACTTGCGCCAGATTGGAAAATTTTGCATCCCAGCATACAACAATTATTAATTGACTGTTTTGAATTAGGGCATCAACATCCAGAGTTGCGCCCAGATACGAGAACTTGGTTGAAGGCGTTGCGAGAGTCAGAGAATAGTCTAGTGACTTGTCAGAAAAATCATCAGCATTTGTATGGAAATCACTTAAAATATTGTCCGTGGTGCGAACGTACCAAACTATTAAAAGGAAGAGACCCTTTTCCATCAAGGGAAGCAGTAAGAAATAAACAACATTTGGAACCTGCTGTCAAAAAGCGTAAACTCTTATCATTAGCGCCACAAAAAACTACTGTCCCTAAAAAACCAGCACCACCCAAACCAATTATCATCACTCGAAAAATGGGGCAATATCAACCCTTACTCACCCCTGTTTCTATCAAATTCAAACCGCCTTCAGTTCCAATAATTCCCCTACCAGGGGGTGGCAAAGGTCTTGTTGGCGTTGCCCAAGATGCCATTTTTGGAAGCTTTTGGGGAGTGTTGTGTGCAGCAGCAGTAGCAGGTCTCGTATTAGGAATAATTAAAAGTAGCGTTGCTGTTTTAGGTGGAGTAATAATGGGAATATTGTGGGGAGGTTTTTTCGCGATCGCCTGGCAATATATTATTCCTATGGGGTTCTCGACTGGCAGTTTAGGTTTAACCGGAGCGCTGTGGGGAGGGTTTATTGCTGCTGCTATTAGTGGCGCTGTTTATGGAATTAGTAACCGCGTGGGTGTATTTGGACAAGCAGTTGTATTTGGTGGATTTTTAGGTACTATTTGGGGAGCTATTTGGAGTGCTTTTAAACCACCCTTAGCGCTGCCTACTTCTGGACGAGTTTGGGGTAGACGAGGTTTATTTTTAGGAGCAATTTGGGGAGCTTTTTTAGGTACAGTTATTGGAGGAATTTTAGCAGGAGTTTTTGTGTTTCAGGAAAGTCTGAATGAGAATAATAATTCTTGGATTGAATTAGTATCTATATTAATAAGTAGTATGATTCCAGCAATAGGTGTAGGTGCTATGGGTGGGATTATGGGAGGTGTTGTTTTAGGACCAATTTTAGGTGCGCCAACTTTACCTTTATCAAATAAATTATCGGGAATTAGAGGTGCTGTATTAGGTGGAATTTGGGGGTGTTTTTTAGGAGTAATTATTGGGGTAATTTTGGGTGGAATTTTACCACAAATTCTGTCAATAGATTTAGTTGGAATTATGCGAATTGATGCAGATTGGACTTCAATCCTTTCAACAATTTTTGGAGCTGGTTTAGGTGCTATTGGTGGTTGTTTTTCTGGAGCAGCTTGGGGGAGTATGGGAAAATGGTAGATCGAGTCAAAAGTCAAAAGTTAAAAGTTAAAATTATTAAAACAGGACTTAGGTTAAATAGTGATAATTAAAGCTCGTAGAATTGCTCTAGCCCTAATATCGATATTTTTCGGGCTAGAGCAATTCTACAAACAAAAACTTTTGTATCACTAATTATCCGGACACGATATTATACCATGTCCGATTAAACGCTTATAATTTAAGATAGTAGGGGAGTAGAGGAGTAGGGGAGTAGGGGAGTAGGGGAGTAGGGGAGTAG
>NZ_LGSU01000111.1 GCF_002260545.1 Hydrocoleum sp. CS-953
GTTACACGGGTGGAACCAATGGCACTACCAATTTGAGCATGGGTTAAAGGCCAAGGTAAATAATAACCGCTTGTTACTTCTGCCCTATCTTCACTGATCCAGGGTTCTCCATGTTCTTCAATTAATAGCGTGATAAATCCAAATAACCGATCAATAGTACGACGTTGACCCAAGGTACTCAACCACAAAAGCTTCCTTTGATGTTGATACCGAAAGGCATCTAGAACTTCTCTACGGAAATGAGGCCAGTTATCAAGGTCATGCCAATACATCCAAAGTACAGTTGTTTGATCGGCATGGGCATAAGCTTGTAGTGTAAATGGTGACTGAGCTATAAGTTCAAATGGTTGACCAGCACCAACAAATCCGAGGAAAGCTTCGTCTGAAATTGGACTTGTTTTTGATTTGCTAGACTTATTGCGACTGGCAGTAATGTGGGCATTACCTACTAGACGAATTCCTCCTTTTTGTATTAGATACAACAAACCTGGGCGGGCGGGAATACGTTCATCTTTGGTAAAAGCTCTACTACGGTAGTGTTCTTCTGCCCAATCTATGATCAGTTGCCAAGTCAAAAATGGCCTATTACTAGGGGCAGAATTGTTAGTAGATTGTATATTTATTGACATTTCTGGTAGGTCTGGATGTGATGATAGTTGCATTGTGACTCTCTTTTGCGAAAAGTTGGACTTAAGTTCAAATCAATTTGATCAAAGGCATAGGAGCAGATATTAATTTGTCTGCTTATATCAGTCTTATCTTTTATATCAGTGTAGCAAAAAACACATCTTTTTCCGAATGTTGTANGAATTGTTAGTAGATTGTATATTTATTGACATTTCTGGTAGGTCTGGATGTGATGATAGTTGCATTGTGACTCTCTTTTGCGAAAAGTTGGACTTAAGTTCAAATCAATTTGATCAAAGGCATAGGAGCAGATATTAATTTGTCTGCTTATATCAGTCTTATCTTTTATATCAGTGTAGCAAAAAACACATCTTTTTCCGAATGTTGTAGGATAAATTTTATTTGAGGTGGTGATAATTTTGACAAAATTATCATTTCAGTGTATTACGATACATTTTTTGCAAAAAGCTGTAAGTTTATACCGGGAGAAATTGGAATGGTCTTGTAGCTATGAAAAAAAATTAGAAGTTTGGGCAAGGATGGAGGTAATTCCAATGAACCAAATTAGATATTCTGGAGGAGTTATGTACAAGTCGGCGATCGCTCTGAAATTAGCNGTGGTGATAATTTTGACAAAATTATCATTTCAGTGTATTACGATACATTTTTTGCAAAAAGCTGTAAGTTTATACCGGGAGAAATTGGAATGGTCTTGTAGCTATGAAAAAAAATTAGAAGTTTGGGCAAGGATGGAGGTAATTCCAATGAACCAAATTAGATATTCTGGAGGAGTTATGTACAAGTCGGCGATCGCTCTGAAATTAGCTCCAGTTTTGCAGCAACCAGCAATATATATTGCTACTGAGTTAGCTAAGTATTGTAGAGAGATAGTTAATACTGAAGAAAAGAAAGATGTAGTAAATTTTCAGGTTGAAGTAATTTCATCTGGTATGATTTACCTGAAATTAACGGATTTGACCATAGCTAATTGGCTAAGTTATTTAACTTCTTTTCCCTTGAAGGACGATAAGCAAAAGTTTCAGGTAAGTGTTAAACATAAATCTCCTCAAACCATAAATTTGTTTCCTATTCAATATAGTCATGCTCGTTGTTGTTCCCTATTGTGTATGGGTGAAAGGGATGGTATAATTACTCTTGCTCCGATAATTCCAGAAAACTATAGTCAATTTTGGTTTATTCCAACTTCTGAGTCTATACCCTGGCAAAAATCTAATGGGGAATTACAATTTTTACATGATGCTGAATATGAATTAATTGCTGAAATTGTCTCTACCCTAGATTATATATATTGTATTTCTACTACTAAAAAAGCTATAAATTGGGTGAAAGTAGCTAATTCTCTTAGTTCCGCTTTTCAAACTTTTTACGGTCAGTGTCGTATATGGGGCGAGGTGAAAGTAAAAACACCGAAATTAGCACAAGCTAGATTAGGTTTAGTTTTGGTAACTCAGTCTCTACTGAGATTTTTATTAGAAGAAAAGTTGGGTACTAAAGCACTTCTAGAACTTTAGTTAATTTCATTTATTACTACCTCCTGGAATAGGAAGATTTGAAA
>NZ_LGSU01001110.1 GCF_002260545.1 Hydrocoleum sp. CS-953
GGTAAAATTCACGATTTGATGAGTAAAGCTTTGATTGAAATTCCACCTCTAGCTTATTGGGATACTACTGATAGATTAAATTAGACCTCTCTAAAAATGAGGGAGTAGGGAGTAGGGAGTAGGGAGTAGGGAACAGGAGGAAATAATTGATTTTATTTTTTATTATTTAGATATGTCTAGAAAAGAGGGAATTAGGGAGAAGTAATTGATAATTTCTGGGTAAAAATTAATTCTATTTTTTATGTTTGGAGATGTCTATTAGATTTAATGAAATTTCGGTAAGGAGGAGTAGTTATTATGTTTACATTTACACAAGGATTATTCACATTTGATTTTACAGACCATCATGCAATTTTAGGGGTTTCTCTAGATGCAAAATTTCCTGAAATTCGGAAACGCTATATGCGGGTAGCGCGTCGTTTACATCCTGATACCTGTCCTTTTGAAAATGAGAAGGATAAAGAATTTGCTAATCAGTTATTATCTAAACTGGTAAGTCCTGCTTATAATAAATTTTCTAAGGAGAGCGATCGCGCCGAACTTTTTGTCATCCTTAATAAACTAGGTAATACTGTTACTCAACAACGTAGTCAAATTACATTTACTACTGATGCTGCTAAACAAATTGCTAAAGTGGGAGACTATCAAGAAAAATATAAGGTTGCTCTAGAGGAGTTGAGCGATCGCCAGTATGAATCTTTAGATAAAACTTTAGAAATAATTGGAGAAATTAGTGAGCTAAATTTAGCTTATCTAATGCGGAAACAACCTCAAGGTGGAGGTACTGTACTGCCACCACCACCACCAGTTAAACCTCCTGTTAATCAGGAAAAACCTACAACAGCAAAACCCAAAGCTCAAAATCCTTTAGTGGAGCAAGCTTGTAGTCGGGCGGAAAGTTTGATATCTACTAAGAATTATGCTAAGGCAATTTTAGAGTTAAAAGGTGCTTTAAAAACAGATCCAAATCATAGTCGTTGTCATGCTTTACTGGGATTATGTTATTTACAACAAAAGCAAGGCACAATGGCAAAAATTCAGATTAAAAAAGCTTTATCTTTAAATCCTAAAGAACCTAAAGCATTAGAGGTGAAAAAATTATTAGAACAAGCTGTAACTGGTAATAATACCAAGAAAAGAAATGGAAAAGTTACTGCTAAAACTGAAAAGAAAGGAAATAAAACTGATAAAGGCGGTGGTTTATTTGGAGGCTTTTTTGGGGGAAATAAAAAGTAAGGAGGTAAGCATTCAGCAGTCTGCAATTAGCTATCAGCTTCTGAGAAAAATAAATATTTACAGCCACAGAATTGTATTGTTTGACAACTCAAACTCATCGTTCTTGTGGTTCAATTTATGGGTTAAAAATCTGAGAGCTAACTGCAAGATGATTCTAGGCAAATAGCACAGATATCTTAGTTCCTAAAAACCCTACTCCCTACTCCCTATTCTGAGGTTAAAAATGGCAAAAGCAGATAAAATTAATTATAGTTGTCCTAGTGGATTTCCAGAGTTTCTTCCTGGTGAAAAACGATTGGAAAGTTATCTAATGGATACAATTCGTCAGGTATTTGAACGCTAAGGTAAGCATTTCCTACGGAATGCTGCGCAAACAGCATTCAGCAGTCAGCTATCAGCTTCCCCATAACTTTTTTAATAATTATTAGTGAGGAGTATTTAATAATAATTGGTTAAGTAGCGTGTTAATTATTTATGTTTTTACTTTTCCCCACTCTCCCACTCCCCTACTCCCTACTCCCTACTCCCTATTCTGAGGTTAAAAATGGCAAAAACAGATAAAATTAATTATAGTTGTCCTAGTGGATTTCCAGAGTTTCTCCCTGGTGAAAAACGATTGGAAAGTTATCTAATGGATACAATTCGTCAGGTATTTGAACGCTACGGATTTACACCTATTGAAACTCCAGCAGTTGAACGTTTAGAAGTTTTACAAGCTAAAGGAAATCAAGGAGATAATATTGTTTATGGTTTATCTCCTATTCTACCTCCAAATCGTCAAGCAGAAAAAGAAAAAGCTGGAGATACTGGTTCGGAAGAAAGAGCTTTAAAATTTGACCAAACTGTTCCTTTAGCTGCTTATATTGCTCGGCATTTGAATAACCTAAATTTTCCTTTTGCTCGTTATCAAATGGATGTAGTTTTCCGAGGCGAACGGGCAAAAGATGGTCGTTTTCGTCAGTTTAGACAATGTGATATTGATGTTGTTGGCAGAGGAAAATTAAGTCTATTATATGATGCTCAAATTCCTGCAATTATTGCTGAAATATTTGAAGCAATTAATATTGGAGATTTTCTCATCAGAATTAATAACCGGAAAGTGCTAACTGGTTTTTTTGCATCTGTGGGAGTTACACCAGAGAAGATTGTCTCATGTATTAGAATTGTTGATACTGCTGAAAAAGTAGGAGAAGCAAAAGTCAAAAAAGCTTTGGCAGAAATTGCTCTTTCTGAAGAGCAAGTGGAAAAAGTTTGGGATTTTACTAAGATTAAAGGTACAGTTGATGATGTTTTGGATAAACTGAAAATTATGGCAGAAACNTTTTTGCATCTGTGGGAGTTACACCAGAGAAGATTGTCTCATGTATTAGAATTGTTGATACTGCTGAAAAAGTAGGAGAAGCAAAAGTCAAAAAAGCTTTGGCAGAAATTGCTCTTTCTGAAGAGCAAGTGGAAAAAGTTTGGGATTTTACTAAGATTAAAGGTACAGTTGATGATGTTTTGGATAAACTGAAAATTATGGCAGAAACTTTGGATAATTCTGAAGTTTTGAGTCAGGGAATTTCAGAATTAGAAACAGTAATTTCTGGCGTGCGAAATTTGGGAGTTTCGGAGCAACGTTTTTGTATTGATTTATCAATAGCTAGGGGATTAGATTATTATACTGGCACAGTTTATGAAACTACTTTAATCGGACATGAAGCTTTAGGAAGTATTTGTTCGGGAGGTAGATATGAAGAATTAGTAGGAATGTTTATTGGGGAAAAAATGCCAGGAGTTGGTATTTCTATTGGTTTAACAAGATTAATGAGTCGTTTATTAAAAGCGGGTATTTTAGAATCTTTTGCTCCTACTCCAGCAACAGTAATGGTTGTTAATATGCAGGAAGATTTAATGCCAACTTATTTGGATGTTTCTCAAAAATTACGCCAGAGTGGAATGAATGTTATAACCAGTTTTGATAGTCGTGGAGTTGGGAAACAATTACAACAAGCTGATAAACAAAAGATTCCTTTTTGTATAATTATTGGTTCCGAGGAAGCAGCAGCTAATATGTGTAGTTTAAAAGATTTAAGAACTGGTGAACAAATGAAAGTTCCAATAGCAGGTTTAGCAGGTGTGTTGAAGCAAAGATTGAGTAATTAGATGAAAAAAATCGCTCAAATTATAGCAATGAGCGCTGGTATATTTACAAATTGTAGTAGGGGCCAAGCAGCTCAAAGTCTTATATTATCGGCAATTTATTCCCCCTGTTGCCTGTTCCCTGTTGCCTGTTCCCGGAGCACAGCGCTATTACAGCGCTTTTCAGATTAATGACCTCAAGTCACAACCAAAACCCTGTAGGGGCAAATGGCCATTTGCCCCTACTATGGTCTACTGAAATGAAAACTGCTGTCAGACAGCAATAAAAATGAAATATTTTTTTTGGGGAATAGCTAAAATCCTTACTAAACTTGGTTTTTCCAGTTTTTTTTAGTTATAAAGTGACAAGTCTATTAAGTCCTACTTAATAATCTACTTGCATGAGGTTCTTCTGGCATATCCTCAACGATCGCTCCTTGCTGTTGCAACTCTTGCTTCATCTCTTTAGACAGACCGATACCCAGAGAAAATTTTGTCTCAGTTACATTCACTCCAGTTATCTTTGTATCTCTGAGGTCAGCGCCACTTAAGTTTGCACCAGTTAAATTTGTATCAATTAAAGTTGCTTTATGTAAATTAGTACGACTCATGTCAGCATAACTGAGATGAGCATAACTTAAAATTGCCCCACTCAAGTCAGCAGCACTTAAGTCAGCACCACTTAAGTTTGCACCACTTAAATCTGCACGAGTTAGGTCAGCACCACTCAAGTTAGCACCACTCAAATCTGCACAATACAAATTAGCACCAATCAAAGTAGCATTATACAGATTAACACCAATCAAATTTGCCCTAAATAGATTAGCCCGGAACAAGTTAGCACGAAACAAACTTGCACCAGCTAAATTAACATTACTCAGCTCGGATCGGAACAACTCAATATCCCGAAAATTTCTTTCCCCGGCAGCATAACGCGCCAAAAGTTCTTCTACTTCCATAGTATTCTCTTAATATTTTCTTGATGTTTTCATCTAAATTTTTTTTATTTTTAGATGTCTTTCTCTTCTTTATAGATAGAGAGAGTTTATATTAATTATTTTGTGCCTTTTTGAAGGTCTAGTCTGATTTTTACAACAATTTTTTACAAAACTTATAACTGCTTGACATCTACAAACAAAAGTTAAAATTTCCTTAAAAAATTTGATAAAAATAATTAGTAGAGCCAAAAAACATTTAAGTTGCAATTTTTAAACTATATAGGAGCTTCATTGAGGTGATATAAAAAATGCCTAGAGAATTGGGTAATAAGGAAAAGGAAACAGGGAACATGGGGTAAAATTTCAGACTAGATCATCTATTTTGNGAATCAGATTTACCGTAATCACAAGGATGATTTTGATGACAAATTAATGTTAACAGCAACTGGATTATGGAACTTATACTTGATGGCAGAAAAAATATCCGAAAAAGCCAAAAAACATTTAAGTTGCAATTTTTAAACTATATAGGAGCTTCATTGAGGTGATATAAAAAATGCCTAGAGAATTGGGTAATAAGGAAAAGGAAACAGGGAACATGGGGTAAAATTTCAGACTAGATCATCTATTTTGGAATTTTTGGCAAATTATTTAATACTATCTAACCTTCATATACCTAATATTATAACAATCAAAATCAATGATTCTCAACTTAGCTAAACTACTAAGCAAGCAGTATACATATAATGAAAACTGTTCAATTATTTAGAAACAATTCGTGACTACTACACCCTTAAATCCAACCTCAACTCAACAACCCGATGGCCTGGGTAGATTTGGCCAATTTGGCGGTAAATATGTTCCAGAAACGTTAATGCCAGCCCTATTTGAACTAGAAGCAGCCTACAAAAAATATAGTCAAGACTCCACCTTCCAAGAGGAACTCCAACAACTCCTACGAGATTATGTTGGTCGCCCTAGTCCTCTTTACTTCGCCGAACGTTTGACCGCTCATTATGCCAGACCAGATGGCACAGGGCCACAAATCTACCTGAAACGGGAAGACCTTAACCATACTGGAGCGCACAAAATTAATAATGCTCTAGCCCAAGCTTTATTAGCTCGGAGGATGGGCAAAAAACGTATTATTGCTGAAACAGGTGCTGGTCAACATGGTGTGGCAACTGCTACGGTTTGCGCTCGGTTTGGCTTGGAATGCTTGATTTATATGGGCGTTCACGATATGGAACGTCAAGCTCTAAATGTATTCAGAATGCGACTACTGGGGGCGGAGGTACGATCAGTAGAAGCTGGTACCGGCACCCTGAAAGATGCGACTTCGGAAGCTATTCGCGACTGGGTGACAAATGTGGAGACAACTCATTATATTCTGGGTTCGGTTGCCGGACCTCATCCCTACCCGATGATGGTGCGTGATTTTCATGCTATCATTGGCGTGGAAACTCGCGCTCAATGTTTGGAAAAGTGGGGCGGTTTGCCTGATATTTTGATGGCTTGTGTTGGAGGTGGTTCTAATGCGATGGGTTTATTCCATGAGTTTATGAATGAGTCATCGGTGCGGATGATCGGTGTGGAAGCTGCTGGTGAGGGAGTTAATACGAATAAGCACGCTGCTACTTTGACTCTTGGTCGTGTGGGTGTGTTGCATGGAGCGATGAGTTATTTGTTGCAGGATGAGCAAGGTCAGATAATAGAACCCCATTCTATTAGTGCTGGTTTGGATTATCCTGGGGTTGGTCCTGAGCATAGTTTTTTGAAGGATAGTAATAGGGCTGAATATTATAGTGTGACTGATAAAGAAGCGGTTGATGCTTTTCAACGTTTGTCTCAGTTGGAAGGTATTATTCCGGCGCTGGAAACTGCTCATGCGATCGCTTATTTGGAAACTCTTTGTCCGCAGTTAAATGGTAGTCCGCGTATTGTGTTTAACTGTTCCGGACGTGGGGATAAGGATGTGCAAACGGTGGCGAAGTTTTTGGAAGGATAATTAATTTGTGGGGGTTTGGTCTCCAAACCCCTACAATTATGCAATACAAGGTGTTTCCGTCATTGCGACCGACAGGGAAGCAATCTCCTAAACTCTTGAGATTGCTTCCTTCCACTCCGTTCCAGTCGCAATGACTTATAATAATTATCCGAATTTGATATTATTAGGACTTATGCACTACAACTTATTTCTGTCATTGCGACCGACAGGGAAGCAATCTCAAGCCTAGTTTTTCTTACTTTAATGCGTAAGTTCTGTTTTCAGCAAGTTAGGACTTACGCAGACCAACTCAGAAACCGGGTTTTTGTTTAGATATCTATGATAAAAACAAATATTTCTCATAAAAACCCGGTTTCTTTCCCTACACAATATATTAACTTATGAATCATAAATATTTAAAACAAATTTTCTGGATTTTGACAATATTTTTGAGTAGTTGTAATTATCAAAATTTAATCGAAAATTTGCCAGAAATGCCAGAAATTCAAAATCCCAGACAAACTCTTATTTCTAGACCAAATGTAACAGTTTCACCTGATGTTAGTAGATTGAAAAAATCTGTCTTTGCCCAAATAAATCAATAT
>NZ_LGSU01001111.1 GCF_002260545.1 Hydrocoleum sp. CS-953
AGTAGACTAATAAAGGGTTTTCCTAGGTCATGCTGCGCAAACAGGATTTAGAAATGTCAAGAGCCTTAATGCGTAGCGCTATATTTGCAAAAATACTTTTTTCCTATTCCCTATTCTCTGTTCCATGTTCCCGGTTCCCTGTTCCCTAAAAGCGATAAATTTTTGGCTTTATTCACGCATTGAGATGCACCCTAATATTTATTGTCTCAAAACATTAACTGACAATAATTTCAGACAATTTGATCGACAAAAAAGTAATCAGGATGGAAACCAATTGATATTAAGTGGATTACAGGAAAAAAAGTATTGTGTTAAACTACTCATAAACTAAAGATAAAGAGTGAAAAGTCAATGTATGTTATTGCCTGCTGTTTTACACCCTGATATAATTGAGTTTCTCCGAAAAGATGTAGAAAGTAATTTACAAAAGAAAGTATGGGAATGTATTAAAAGACTAAAACACCAACAATTTAATAGTGGATTACGGGTAAAAAAGCTCAAAGGAATAAACAAAAGAGTATGGGAAGCTAGAATTAATAGTGCTAGTCGCTTAATTTTTACCTACGATAAATCACAGCGACCAGAAACAGGAAAAACGCAAGTTTATCTAGCAATTCAAGATATTTGTTTAGACCATGATGATGTATCACGACGTGCTAAAGCCAGGCAAAAAAGCCCTGATTCTGAATGGTTAGAAACAGCAGAATTTGAAGTCATTGTAGAGACCAGAAATTTCCAAAATCAGGATAATGATACAGATAAAAATATATCATATTCATCAGTAGAAAAAGCAAATATTGAAGCAGTGAAAGCTTTGGATTTGGAAACTAATTCAGATTTAACAGATGACGAATTGTTAGGAAATATTGAGTGGCGAGTATTAGAGTCAGAAACAGAATGGCAAAAAGCGATTATTGAGCAAAATACAGATTTACCTTTAAAGCTGACTCCAGAAGAATATCAATTGGCTAAATTGTCAGGAAATCTATTATTAAATGGTAGTGCAGGTACAGGAAAAACCACAGTAGCCTTATATAGAATGCTCCAAAAAAAACAGTATAGCAATTTAGGAAAACGTTTATATATTGCCTATAACGATTTGCTAGTTAATAATGCTGAAGAACAATTTCATCAAATAGTCAGTGCAAATAGTCAATTAGAAGCAGAATCGAAACACTCAACAAATCAAATAGTGTTTGAATTTAAAAATCTCCACCAATTATGTTTAGAAATCCTCGGTAATCATCAGATAATATATTATCCTCAAGATGAAGTTAACTATCAAGTATTCTCGGAAATGTACAAAGCACATCCTTTCAGAAAACAATATCCAACAACTTTAGTCTGGGAAGAAATTAGAAGTATAATCAAAGGTAAACAATTAGCAATTACAGAAAATATTTTACCGGAGAAAGAATATGAAAAAATTAGTAGAAACAGCATGATGTTAATGCCTAATAAACATCGAAGAGATATATATAAAATCGCCGAATGGTATCAAAAAAAACTCCACAAAGAAAAATTATATGATGACATAGATTTAGTCAGAAAAGTATTGCAATTGCTAAAAAATAATCATCGAAAAAAATATGATTTAATTGTTTGTGATGAAGTACAAGATTTAACAGAAATACAATTAGAATTATTATTTAATTTAGTTGCTCCCAGGGGAAATTTATTGTTTGCTGGAGACTCTTATCAAATGATTAGTCCTAGTGGTTTTCGCTGGGAAACACTAAAAGATAAATTTTATCCCCACAGAAAAGTAGAGCAACAAACTCTGAAATTTAACTTTCGGAGTGTAGGAAGTTTAGTAAAATTAGCAAATCAACTGCTAAAATTGCGTTCTAGATACTTAGGAGAATCTACAGGATATTATTCCAGGACTAATAGTATTTATGGTCAACCAGCTAGACTAATTTCAGCAGATAATCAGACATTAGTCAAAACATTAAAGGAAACATCTCTATATCCTGGTGATGCTATTTTAGTCAGAAAAGAATCAGATAAAGAAAGAATTAGAGCGGAACTAAATTCTAGTTTTGTTTTTACAATTGAAGAAATAAAAGGATTAGAATTCGATACAGTTTTTATCGTAGATTTTTTTCAGCCACAAGCAAAACTTTGGAGTAAAGTAATACGAGGTGGGGTACTAAAAGAAAAAGAAAAACCACAACTACAACTAGAATTAAACTTACTTTATGTAGGAATTACTCGTGCCAGCAGAATATTAAATATTTGGGAATCAGAGCTTAGTCAACTTTGGCAAGAACCAGAATTAACAGGTTTATTTCAGTCAATAATTCCTGAATTAGTAAGAAGCGATCGTATAGAACCTAGCCCAGAAACGTGGCGTAAACAAGGACAATATTATCTAAAAGCCGAGTTTTATCAACAAGCGAAAGAATGCTTTAGTAAATCTGGCGATGTAATTTTAGAGAAACAAGCTCAAGGCAAATTATTAATTCAAAAACAAGCTTATAATGAAGCAGCAGAAATTTTTGTTGAATTAAAAGAATGGCAAGATGCAGCACTGTTATTTGAAAAAGTAGAAAAATGGCAACAAGCAGCAAAATATTGGGCAGAAATTGGGGAATATAATAAGCAAAAAATTTGTGAAGCTTCTCAACTAGAAACAAGTCTAAAATGGTCAGAAGCAGCTAAAAAATGGGAAGAAATCCCAGATTTTGCTAATGCTAAACGGTGCTGGATGAATATTCCTGAAAAAAAAGCAGAATACCGCGCTATTGAATTTGAAAAGAAGAAACAATGGCTGAAAGCTGCTACTGAATACGAGTTAGCAAAAATGCCTCAGAAAGCAGCATTTTGCCGAGCTAAAGAATTTGAAAAGAAAAGACAATGGGAAGATTCTATTACCCAATATGAAATAGCAGGTATGACAGAAAAAGCCGAAAAATGTCGTCAGGAAGGAGCAGATGCATTACACCAACGGGGATTAATCAAACTACAAAAAAGAGATAATACTGGCGCTCTAGAAGACTATAATCTTGCCATACTTCTAGAGCCAAATAATCATCAATTTTATCACAATAGAGGTATTGCAATTGCCCAAATGGGAAACTTAAAAGGGGCTATAGAAAATTTCCAAAAAGCATTAGAACTCGATCCAAAAGACCTGCAAATCTATAATAATTTAGGAGCAGTTTATGTAGAATTAGGAGAATTAGATCGAGCCATAGAGCTTTTTTCTGAAGCTCTGCAATTAAATACTGAAGAATCTCAAATCTACCAAAACTTAGGAGTAGTTCGTTTTAAAGCTGGAGATCCGCAAGGAGCTATAGCAGATTATAATCAAGCCATACAATTTAATCCCAATAAAGCAGAAGCTTACTATAATCGAGGTATTGCTCATCGTTTCCTTAGAAATAACCAAGATGCAATTGATGACTTGACAAAAGTATTACAACTCAATCCTAAAGTTGTAGATGCTTATACCCAGAGAGGTATTATCAGGTTTGAGATGAAAGATATACAAGGAGCAACTGCCGACTTTAATGAAGCCATTAAACTTAATCCTAAACATCCTGAAGCTATCTACAACCGAGCCGTAATTCGTCGTCTGACTAAAGATAACCAAGGTTCACTAGCTGATTTTAATCAAGTTATCAAGATTCATCCTAACTATATGGATGCTTACATCAAACGAGGTATAGTTCGTTTCGATCTTGGAGATCATCGCGGTGCCCTAGAAGACTTAGACCACGCAGTAAAACTTCAACCCGAAAATGCAGAAGCTTATTACCATCGAGGTAATACTAAACGCAGTCTAGGAGATTTTCCCGGCTCGATCGCTGATTTTGAGACTGCGATAAATTTTAACCCTCAATATCATCAAGCTTATAACGATATGGGTATTGTCCGCCTGAGAACAGGAGATATTTCAGGCGCTATGAAAAACTTTGAAGCAGCCATACAAATCAAGCCAAACTATGCTGAAGGTCATAACAACCGAGGTTTTACAAAGTTTAGACAAGGGGATATTTCAGGAGCAATGAAAGACTTTGAAATAGCTATAGAAATTAATCCCAACTACGCCGAAGCATACAATAATCTAGGAAATTCTCGCTTTCAAACAGGAGACTTTGAGGGAGCAATGAAAGATTTTGGTGAAACTCTACGCATTCATCCCAAATATGTTCCTGCCTATAATAATAGAGGTTTAGCGCGTTTGAAATTAGGAGATTTTTCTGGAGCGATCGCTGATTGTGATGCAGCGCTAAAAATTAATCCCAACTATGCTTTAGCCTACTATAATTTAGGCTTAATTCATAGTGAAATGGGAAATTTACCACAAGCTATTGCAGACTACAACGAAGTATTACGACTGTATCCTAGAAAAATTGATGCTTATATCAATCGAGGGTTAATTTATCTGAAGTTAAAAAACTATACCCAAGCTATTAAGGATCAAACCAGTGCTTTGAGTATTAATCCTAATCTTCCTCACGTTTATTCTTTTCGTAGCGAAGGATATATTAAGTTAGGACAATTAAAAGCAGCTCTTGATGATTTGCATAAAGCAGCAGAAATTTACCAGGAACAAGGAAAGCAAGAAGAATACAAAAAGGTTATGAATGTAATTGAGAAGATAGGAGAATAAGAGGAGTTAGAAGTCAGAAGTCAGGAGTCAGAAGGAATAAAAATACAAATGGAGACAAATTATGGATGTTTCTGATTACCTATAAAAACTGAAACCTTCAAGAAAAGTCCACCTATATCACCTACTCAATTGCTCCTCTCTACCCCCACTCAAACTAATGTCCATTTTCACAAACCATCTATAAAGATGGACAATTAATCACTTGTCCCATCATGCTATACTTAATTGAGTGAAAACTGAGTGAAGCTAACGATTACACCATGAGTCATCTGGTGAGAGTCACTTAGAGAGAGGATATAAAAAGGGCGAACGATGGGACTCGAACCCACGAATGGTGGAACCACAAACCACTGCCTTAACCACTTGGCCACGCTCGCCATATCTATTTTTCTTACAGTTTACTAATGTAGCATTACTAGATTATATTTGTCAACCCCATAGCCAAAAATATAAAATCTAAAACTTCCCCATCAATGAGTTATTGCGTTAATTCCCAATGCCCCAAACCAGAAAACCCAGATACAGTAAGCAATTGCCAGAGTTGCAATTCTCCTCTAATTCTCCAGAGGCGCTATCGTCTCCTGAAAAAAGTTGGTCAGGGGGGTTTTGGCAAAACATTTTTGGGCGTAGATGAACAACATCCTCTGAAGCTCCCGTGTATTCTTAAGCAAATATCATTTCCCACTCTCGACCCCGAAAGCCATCAAACAACAGCTAGACTGTTTCGGCGAGAGGTCATGCGGTTAGCGCAGTTAGGGCAACATCCACAAATTCCCCTACTTTTAGCTCATTTTCAATACAATCAAAATTTGTATTTAGTACAAGAATATATTGAAGGTCTGACATTAAAGCAAGAATTACAACAAGGTCTCTTCAGCGAAGAACAAATATGGCAACTTTTGCGGGAGTTACTGCCAATATTAAAGTTTATTCATCAACATCAAATTATTCACAGAGATATTAAACCAGAAAATATTATTCGTCGTACTTCCCCACCTATTAACTATCAAAAACCACCCCATTTACCAGGAGAAAATAAACTGGAAAAATTAGGAAAAGTGGGAGAAATTGTATTAATTGATTTTGGCGTGGCGAAGTTGCTGACAGGTACTGCTTTAATTAAAACTGGTACAGTTATTGGTAGTCCCGAATATATGGCACCGGAGCAAACCAGAGGAAAAGCACTGCCAGCAAGTGACTTATTTAGTTTAGGTGTAACTTGCATTCATTTACTGACGGATGTTGCGCCGTGGGATATGTTCGATGTTGTGAATGACTGTTGGAGATGGCGAGATTTTTTGCCGAGAGGGGGTAGTGTGAGTCAGCATCTAGGCAATATATTAGATAAGTTGTTGCAAAATTCTGTGAGTCAACGCTATCAGACAGCGGAACAAGTTTTGGAAGCGTTGGAGTCTCGCTCTAATATTGTCAGGCAACCTGTAGAAAATGTTGAGTCTTTGGCGTTGGTAAATCAAAAGTCACCTCAGTTACCTCTGTTGCCATCGGTGCAGAGTTTGGTAGGGAGGTTTATTCCGCAAATTATGACACTGGATGAAAATGAATTAATTTCAGCAGTGGGGGTAGAGTATGGGAAATTGCAGTATTTGTTGGCAGTGCAAAAATGGCAAGAAGCGGATGTAGAAACCTGGGGAGTTTTGTGTGAAAGTTTGGGGAAGAGGAGAAAAAGTTATTTGTTTCAGGGCGATCTTGATAATTTGCCTTGTGAAGACTTGCTGACTATTGATCGCCTCTGGGTAAAATATAGTAGAGGAAAATTTGGGTTTAGCGTGCAAAAACAAATTTATGAAAGTGTGGATGAAGATTATGGAAAATTTTGCAGTCAGGTAGGTTGGTTGACTTATAATTTACATTTTCGCGATCGCGGATTTAAGTTTAGAAATTGGGCACCAGTTGGTCATTTACCTTCAAGAATTTGGTCAGGTGGTAAGAAGTGGTGGAGTCATGCGGAAGCGATGGCGAAAAAGTTGGATAAGTGTGGTTTTAGGTAGTTAGGTGTTAGGTTTTAGCTGAAATAGGACTTACGCAGGCGAACCCAGAAACCCGGTTTCTCCTAGATGTTTATGTCTTAAAAAGAATGATTTACCGTAGAAACCGGGTTTCGCGTGCGTAAGTCCTATGAAAGAATTTTCTGGGAAGGTTGAGGTATCAACTATAAAAGTAGAAAAAATTTCATTTTGAGAATTATCAGCTATAATTTAGTATAGTAGTGAACTGAGAATCTAAAATAGTGCAATAGTAGGGGCGGGTT
>NZ_LGSU01001112.1 GCF_002260545.1 Hydrocoleum sp. CS-953
GAATATTACAAGCTATTTATATTTAGGATTGCTATATTTTATAATAAATTACAATATTTACGAGGAATTACTAACAATGAAAGACAAATTACTCAACTGGTTAGATACATTTTTAGTGGTAGATGTATTTCTAGTAATAATTGGTTTTGCCTGGTTTGCGATCGCTGTTATTGGTCGTTATTCTGGGGTGTCTTTAGGTCTCGATCTTTGGCATAGGTTATGGGAACCAGTCTTTACTCCAGCTATTGGAATTTTGATGGGAGGCGCTATTCTTAGTGGCATTATTAAACAAATTACTAAACGCTTAGGGAGTAGGGAGTAGGGAGTAGGAAATAGTCTCAGTAAGCGTAGGTTGGGTTGAGGAACGAAACCCAACAACAATCTTTACTTCCCTACTGCTACGCAATAGTTTAATGACAGCTAAGATGGCTGTGCTACCGTAGTTTTATCTAAAATCTCACAACTGTTGTACAATAGTTGATTAAAAAAGAAACTATTGTACAACGGTTGAATGAATAATCAATCAAAGAGAAAGGCAGCGGAAGCGATCGCTACCCTTGCCACTTAATCAAAAATATCAAAACTATTGCGCAATAGTTTAATGACAGCTAAGATGTTTGTGTTAGAGTTTTCTGTACTATCTTGCTCACATATTATTTATTATGAACAAATCAGTTGAATCAGAAAAATTTAACCCCTGGAATTACAAACCTTGGTGGTGTCAACCTTGGTCAATACTTTTGACAGGAATTACTATTATTAGTAGTAGTTGGTTGATATTTAGAATGGTTTGGTTAACAGTTATTGTTTCTATTCCTATATTAACTTGGATGGGATTTTTTCTCATAATTTGGCCGAAGTTAATGGCAGAATTAAAAATGTCAAATAAAGTTTGATTGTTAGTAGCGATCGCTAAAAGTATAGAAACCGGGTTTGTATTAAATGCTCCACCACCTAATGTCTACCTCCCATAAACCCGGTTTCTTATTTACGTCATTCAAAATGTTAGATTGGAACAGTCTGTATGTAGCAACATTAGTTTTTCAAGTTCGAGGGATACTAATGCGTAAGTTTGCCCATTTTTATTAGCAAATTCTACCTCTAAAGCTTTTCCTTGATTGTAAATTTCTACCACAGTTTCTACTTGACCTCTAGGTAATATGATTTCTTTATCGGTCATAAATTCTGTAATTTTCATATTCTCTGTTAAAGCTACATTATCATGTAATTTTATTTCATTCATCAGTAAATCGTATTTAACATTCCTATTACAATCTGGGGAGTGTAGAGTATTTTTCGGNACCTCTAGGTAATATGATTTCTTTATCGGTCATAAATTCTGTAATTTTCATATTCTCTGTTAAAGCTACATTATCATGTAATTTTATTTCATTCATCAGTAAATCGTATTTAACATTCCTATTACAATCTGGGGAGTGTAGAGTATAATGTCTATAATTTAATAATAAAGGAAAATAAAACTTTGAAAGCTTCTAATTGCAAATTAGTTATTAAGGCTCAGTTAGCTACATTTATTGCTTTAACAACATTTTTATCACAGCCAGTTCATGCTATTACATTTGTTCAAGATAGGAATGCTTTACAAAGTAATGACGAAATTGAATGGTCAAGTTTAGGAAAATTATTCAACCCATTAGCTCCGAATCCTGGTGACTTTCTTTCAAATTCATTTTCAGCACAATCTTCTAATGGTTTAGGAATAAACGTTGAAATTCCATCGGCTGGAGAAGATTTTACTCCACCATTTATTTTTCAAACTAACCCAGAACTTCTAACTAATTTTGCACCTGGTGATGGGATTTTATTTACAGGTTTTAATCGTACAATTCCTAATACAGGAAATACAAATCCTTTAACTATTGTTTTTGAGAAAAATGTTAAAGCTGCTGGAACCCAAATTGCTGCAAGTGCTAGTACCAACATAGATTATGAAGTTTTTGTATCTGCGTTTGACGATCAAAATAGTTTACTAGGAACATTTTCATTACCAGGAATTTCTTCTGGGGCACTGGATAACTCTGCCGTTTTTTTAGGGGTAAAAACCGATACAGCTAATATTAAAAGCTTGGTTTTTCAGACTTCTTCACCAGAACGCGGTTTTGGAATTAATACAGTCTATATTACAAGTGTTAATGAGCCATATTCTGGTTTAAGCTTATTGATTATTGGTGGTTTAGCTGTAGTCTTTAAAGGCTATAAATTTAATAAGACTAAACTGAACTAATAAATAAAGTTTTGGGAAGTTAATTCTGGTCATATCAAATTCCCTTGCAACGAAAGTCTGATCAGAAACCGGGTTAGTGGGAGGTAGACATTAGGTGCTGGGGTATTTAATACAAACCCGGTTTATATACTTTTGTATACCGACACTACCGGATTTAATATAAAATCCGGTTGAATACTTATTATATATTTGGGGGAGATGGGGAGATGGGGAGATTGAAGTCTAGATAGAATTATGAACATATACTATATAACCGGATTCTATATCATACTAATAATACCAGGTTTGATCTAACTAATTATCTAGACTTAATCGGGACTTACACAGAGACGCTATCCGTAGGGGCAATTAATGTTTTCGGCGCATGACCTAAGAAATTGCCCCTACGAAAAACACAATTTATAGATGCTTTGCGTAAGTCCTGTTGATATTAGAACTTAGTAGGGGTTTTGTATCCAAACCATATCATTTTTGTTATCTAACTTTTAGGCATTTGTGGTTCTTGCCTAACCGCCTCATCAATATCAGAATCAGCAGTTTCTGTAGTAGAATTAGCTTGATTTTCTGATGCACCGTTAGTTAAACTATGCCCATTATGATGATCTTTCACACCATTCTCAAGAGATCCATTTCCATTAGAATGATGGTCATCATAATCTGAGAAACTATCCTCATCTGACGGCTCAGGTTTTTCACCCTTCAAAAATCGGGATTCAAAAGTCTTAATTGCAATATACAAATTAGGAGTAATCAACAAACTCAACAGTGTACCAACCAACATTCCCCCAAATATTGCAGTACCCAAAGACCAACGACTACCTACACCTGCACCCGTAGCTACAACTAGAGGCCAGAAACCAATCAAACTAGAAATTGCAGTCATCTGAATTGGGCGGAAACGTTGTTCTGCTGCTGTAACTGCTGCCTTACTAATGCTCAACCCTTTATCCCTTAACTGGTTGGCAAACTCCACAATTAGAATAGAGTTCTTAGAAGCCAAACCAATTAACATAACCAAAGCAACCTGACAATATACGTCATTCGTAACAANTTGTTCTGCTGCTGTAACTGCTGCCTTACTAATGCTCAACCCTTTATCCCTTAACTGGTTGGCAAACTCCACAATTAGAATAGAGTTCTTAGAAGCCAAACCAATTAACATAACCAAAGCAACCTGACAATATACGTCATTCGTAACAACAGGCCAAACTCCACCTGCCATCGGCACATTTGCTCGGAACCAAATTGCACAAAGCGCACCTAATACCGCTAGTGGCACCGATAGAATAATAATTGCTGGGTCAATGTAACTTTCATACTGAGCTGCAAGTACCAAGAATACCATCACAACCCCTAAACCAAAAATGATAGGTGCTGAACCACCAGAAGACTTTTCTTCCAAAGCACTACCCTGCCAAGCATAACCAAAACCAGGGTCTAATACTTCTGCTGAAGCAGCCTCCATCGCAGCGATCGCTTGTCCAGAACTAAAACCAGGAGCGGGGTTGCCCTGAATTTTCAGAGACCGGAAAATATTATAGTGAGTAATTGTCTCTGGACCTGTAAAGTCAGTGATTTTTACCAAACTACCCAAAGGAATCATTTCGTTATTTTGAGAACGAACATAAAATTGGTTAATATCTTCAGGGTTAGATCGGAATTGTGGTTCTGCTTGAGCATAAACTCGATATTGACGTTGACCTAAAACAAAGTCATTAACATAAGAAGAACCCAAGAAAGTTTCCAACGTCGAGAAGATATCATTAACTCTGACATTTAGAGCTTTAGCTCGGTCTCGCAATACTTCGATCCGCTTCTGAGGTTTATTAGCTGCGAATTGAGTGAAAACGCCCTGGGTTGCAGGGTACTTATCAGAATTAACAGCACCAATTAATTTTTGAGCATTATCTGCTAAAGCTTCAATTGGTAAGTTACCACTGCGGTCTTGTAATTGAAATTCAAAACCACCAGTATTACTCAATCCCTGTACAGGAGGTGCATTAACAGCAAAAGCTCTCACCTCTGTAACATCCTGTAATGAAGCATTGACCTTTCTCAGGACCCCATAAACTGATTGTTCTGAATTAGGTCGTTCATCCCAAGGTCTCAGCAAGACAAACATAACTCCCTGACTAGGGTTACTACCGTCAAACCCGAATCCCGCAGCACCAAAAGCAGATTCGATATCATCAATCTCCAAAAGTTTATCTGTAATTTTCTCTGTCGCTCTAGCTGTATAGTTAACTGAAACACCATCAGGAGCGCTATACAGAACCAGAAAATATCCCTGATCTTCTTCTGGCACAAATCCAGCAGGAACTATACCATACATCAAAACAGTTGCTACTAACCCCGCAATAAAAATCCCCATCACCAAGACATTAATGCGAGTAAGGAATCTCACGAATTTAGCGTATTGGTCTTGCAGCCAACCAAAACTCTGATTAAACTTATCAAAAAACCAGCCCAGTGGTCCTGTTGTTTCTTCCTTGGGACGCAACAATAGGGCGGACATTGTGGGAGAAAAGGTAAGAGCATTAAAGGTAGAACAGGCAACAGCGAAAGCAATAGTTAGTGCAAACTGTTTGTAAATAATTCCGACAGTTCCAGGGAAGAAAGAAACGGGAATAAAAACTGCCATCAATACTAATGATGTAGCAATAGTCGCACCCGTTAATTCTTCCATAGAGTCCAACGCTGCTTGCCTTGGCTTCATCCCTTGCTCAATTTTGGTCGAGACTGCTTCCACAATTACGATTGCATCATCCACCACTAGACCTGATGCTAGGGTACAAGCAAACAATGTTAATGTATTAAGTTCAAATCCTGCTATCTTCAAACCTGCCATTGCTCCAATCAAAGCTACAGGAATAGCAATAGCTGGAACTAAGGTAGCCCGCCAATCTTGGAGGAATATAAAGATAATCAGAACCACTAAACTGACTGCTTGGAAAAGGGTGACAACAACCTCTTGCAAAGATGCAGTTACAAATAAAGTTGTGTCATAAGCAATTTTATATTCTAACCCAGGAGGAAAATTTTTACTCAGCTCTGCAAGTGTTGCTTTAATTTCATTGGCAGTTTCTAGAGCATTACTACCTGGAAGTTGATAAATCACCATCCCGACTGTTGGGCCGTTATTATAGGTTGCAATCAGTTCATAATTTTCTGCTCCCAGTTCAGCTCTACCCACATCTTTAACTTTGACTAGGGTGCCATTTTCACCAACTTTGAGTACCATTTCTTCAAATTCTGAAGCTTCGGTGAATCTACCAACTGCTCGCAGAGGGATTTCAAACTTTTGCTCTGGTAGTGCGGGAGCTTGACCAATTTTTCCTGCACCTACTTGAATATTTTGTTCTTGTAAAGCGTTGACTACATCTTGAGCAGTAATTCCACGAGCTGTCATCCTTTGAGGATCTAGCCAGATCCGCATAGCATATTGACGTTCCCCCAAATAGTCAACCTGACCTACACCAGTGATACGTTTAATCTGATCGTTAACATTCAGGTCAAGATAGTTACTAATAAAAGTCTCATCATATATATAATTGTCACTATCGTCTTTTTCAGGGTTAAATGCAATTACCAAGAGANCAGTAATTCCACGAGCTGTCATCCTTTGAGGATCTAGCCAGATCCGCATAGCATATTGACGTTCCCCCAAATAGTCAACCTGACCTACACCAGTGATACGTTTAATCTGATCGTTAACATTCAGGTCAAGATAGTTACTAATAAAAGTCTCATCATATATATAATTGTCACTATCGTCTTTTTCAGGGTTAAATGCAATTACCAAGAGAATACTAGGAGATGCTTTTTCAGTTGTCACCCCTGTTTGTTTAACTGCGTCAGGTAATCCTGATTCTGCTTGAGCTACTCGGTTTTGAACGTTAACTTGAGCTGTATTTCGATCTACTTCTGTTGGGAAGGCAACACTAATACTTGTCGCACCATTATTACTGGTGTTGGAGTACATATATTTCATCTCTTCAACACCGTTAATTTCCCTTTCCAGAATTGTTGTGACNTCGGTTTTGAACGTTAACTTGAGCTGTATTTCGATCTACTTCTGTTGGGAAGGCAACACTAATACTTGTCGCACCATTATTACTGGTGTTGGAGTACATATATTTCATCTCTTCAACACCGTTAATTTCCCTTTCCAGAATTGTTGTGACTGTATTTTCTGCCGTTTGAGCATCAGCTCCAATGTAAGTTGCTGTGACTTGAACCTCTGTATTAGCAAGTTGAGGCAACTGAGCAATGGGCAATAAAGGTATACTGATTACGCCTACTAGGACAACCAGTATTGTGCAGACTGTCGTTAATACAGGCCGCTTAATAAAGTTATCTGCAATACTTAAGAGCATGAGTTTGTTATTTCAGTTATCAGTTATTAGTTAGTGTCCTAGGTCGGAACTTCTTTAAAAGTACCTCCGGGTGTATTAGGAGGCTTGAAAACCGGAATTTTCTTTTTCATCCCCTTGAAAGGGGAGGCTATGGACGTTATTTCTTGGTCATAAATTTAGTAATTGAGCTTATATTGGCTTATATTATAGATATAGAAATTTTGATTGACATAAAGTACAACAAATGCTAGTTGAAATGATACTATAGCAATTCTATTTTGAGTGTTAATA